>CAMPIF010000405.1 GCA_946886245.1 Ectopseudomonas composti
CCCAGACCTTGTCGGTTTCCTGATCCTTGGTGGTGACGATGATCACCGGGATATGGCTGGTCTCGGCGTCCTTGGTCAGCTGACGGGTCGCCTGAAAGCCGTTGAGGCCTGGCATGACGATATCCATCAGCACCGCGTCGGGTTTTTCCTGGCGGGCCAGAGCCACGCCATCGGCGCCGTTTTCCGCCTTGAGTACCTGATGCCCGTGCTTTTCCAGCATGGCGGTCAGCTTGTACATCTCGGTCGGGGAGTCATCAACAATCAGAATTCGAGCCATGGTGTTTCCCAATACAGAAGTGGCGTGCGGCGGTCAGGCCGGAACGTCAGGAGGCTTGTTCCACTGGGGTGAAGTCGGGCACGTGAGCCTTGATGGCACCGAGCAGCTCTTCCTTGCTGAAAGGCTTGGTCAGGTACTGATCGGAGCCGACGATACGCCCCTTGGCCTTGTCGAACAGACCGTCCTTGGAGGACAGCATGATCACAGGCGTGGACTTGAAAGCACTGTTGTTCTTGATCAGGGCACAGGTCTGATACCCATCGAGACGCGGCATCATGATGTCGACAAAGATAATGCTGGGATGCGTGTCGGCAATCTTGGCCAGGGCATCGAAGCCATCGACCGCAGTGATGACATCACAACCCACTTTTTTCAGCAGAGTTTCAGCGGTGCGACGAATCGTTTTCGAATCGTCGATCACCATCACTTTCAAACCCTCGGTATGCTGTTCCATGTTCGCCCTACCATCGCCTCGGTGAGTCGTTATATTCGTGTTATCAGTATGCCTGAGGCCCAGTCTTCGATGGGGCTTGACCCAATCGTCGGGCCTTTTTAGCACACTCTCCAGATGCAAGCTATAAGCCTGCCAGGGCAGCTCCGCCCTTGACCACGCGGCCCGGCCGGCGCCACCCTGACAGCCATCGTTCGGCGCGGCCAACCCGGCCTTTGCCCTTATCTCACGGAGTTTACCCCCCATGAGCCTTCGTCTCGGGATCGTCATGGATCCTATTGCCAGCATCTCCTTCAAGAAGGACAGCTCGCTGGCCATGTTGCTGGCCGCTCAAGCACGCGGCTGGTCGCTGTTCTACATGGAGCAGCAGGATCTCTATCAGGTTCGCGGCCAGGCCCGTGCCCGCCTGCGCTCTCTGGAAGTGTTCAACGACCCACAGCGCTGGTTCACCCTTGGTACGGAACAGGACACGCCGCTCGCCGAACTGGACGTGATCCTGATGCGCAAGGACCCGCCCTTCGATAACGAATTCGTCTACTCCACCTACCTGCTCGAGCAGGCGGAGCGCGACGGCGTACTGGTGGTCAATCGGCCGCAGAGTCTGCGCGACTGCAATGAAAAGTTCTTCGCCACCCAGTTTCCCCAATACACACCAGCGACTCTGGTAAGCCGGCGTCCCGACATTGTGCGCCAGTTTGCCCATGAGCACCGTGACATCATTCTCAAACCCCTTGATGGCATGGGCGGATCGCAGATATTTCGCCACCGCGAAGGCGACCCGAATCTCTCGGTGATTCTGGAAACCCTGACCCTGCACGGCCACCAGCAGATCATGGCGCAGGCCTACCTGCCAGCGATCAAGGACGGCGACAAACGCATCCTGATGATCGACGGGGAACCGGTACCCTATTGCCTGGCGCGCATTCCGGCGGCCGGAGAGACCCGCGGCAACCTGGCCGCAGGCGGCCGTGGCGAGGCGCGAGCGCTGACCGAACGTGATCGCGAAATTGCTGCGGCAGTCGGCCCTACGCTACGCGAAAAGGGACTGATCTTCGTCGGGCTCGATGTGATTGGTGATCATCTGACGGAAATAAATGTCACCAGCCCGACCTGTATCCGTGAGATAGATGCCGCGTTCGACACCCGCATCGGCGAACAGCTGATGGACTGCATTGCACGCAAACGCGGCTTAAAAGCTTGACGCAGGTGGCAGCCTGGCGCCCGCAACTTGCAGGCGCCTACTGCTACCCGGCAGACTGCGCGACATTCGAAAGCAGACCCGATACGCGATGAACGCAGCCGCCTCCCCACCGACCACTTCCTCCGCCAACGCCCGACCGGCGGACCGCCTGGGATTCACCCTGTTTCTCGCGGCAGCCCTGCACGCGGCCCTGATCCTCGGCGTCGGTTTCAGCCTTGAGTCGCCGCCGGAAATCAGCAAGACGCTGGAAATCACCCTGTCCACATTCAAGAGTGAAGAGAAGCCCAAGGAAGCGGATTTCCTGGCGCAGGACAACCAGCAGGGCAGCGGCACGCTGGAACACGCTGCAGCACCCAAGACCACCGAGCAGGCACCCTTCCAGGACAGCGAGGTGCGCAAGGTCACACCGCCGGCCACGCCACAGCAGCCTGCCACCAGGCAGGAAGCGCCCAAGGCCGCCGTCGCCACGCGCGCGCCGCAGCAGCAGAAAACCCCGGTCAAACGCGAAGAGAGCAAACCGGTTCCACAGACCCGGCCTGCCCCCGTGTTCGATTCCGCTCAGTTGTCAGCCGAGATCGCCAGCCTGGAAGCCGAGCTGGCCCAGGAAGTTCAGCAGTATGCCAAGCGCCCGAAGATCCACCGCCTCAATGCCGCCTCGACCATGCGCGACAAGGGCGCCTGGTACAAGGACGAATGGCGCAAGAAGGTCGAACGCATCGGCAACCTCAATTACCCCGACGATGCCCGTCGCCAACGCATATACGGCAGCCTGCGCCTGCTGGTGTCGATCAACCGTGATGGCTCGCTGTACGAGGTACAGGTGCTGGAATCTTCCGGCCATGCCGTGCTCGATCAGGCCGCACAACGCATCGTGCGCCTGGCCGCGCCCTATGCGCCCTTCACCGGCGACCTGGCCGACATCGATCGCCTTGAAATCATCCGCACCTGGCGCTTCGAACGCGGTGATCGATTGTCGAGCAATTAACCCGGCAACGTCGCTTGTTGACCGTAGCCCGGATGAAATCCGGGAATTTCAGTACCGCTCCCGGATTTCATCCGGGCTACGGACTGACGGACGGGCGCACGCGCAGTAGGACGTACCGGTGCGATGGCAGCTCGGAAGCACTACACCAGGGGATTTGTGAGGCGCCGAAGAGCGGCGGACTGTTCGCTGCGCTCCTGAGTCCGCCCTACAGCTTGAAGCCCGGCGCCTTAAAGCCGAAACTAGCCATCATGAAGAAATCAGCCGCCACCTCGCTCAAGCACCACTTCCTGATTGCCATGCCGCACATGGCCGATCCGCACTTTGCACAGACCGTCACCTACCTGGTCGAACACAACGAGCAGGGCGCAATGGGCCTGGTGATCAACAAGCCGAACGGCCTGAATCTGGCTGATGTGCTCGAACAGTTGCGTCCTGACGAAGAGCCTGCGGCACTGTGCCACAGCCTGCCGATCTTCGCCGGCGGCCCGGTACAGACCGATCGCGGCTTCGTCCTGCACCCCGCCGGCCCGCAGTTCCAGGCAACCCTGGAGCTGGGCGAGCTGGGCCTCTCCACTTCGCAGGACGTATTGTTCGCCATCGCCGACGGCAGCGGCCCTGATCGCTACCTGATCACCCTCGGCTACGCCGGCTGGGATGCCGGGCAACTGGAGGCTGAACTGGCCGATAACGCCTGGCTGACCTGCCCCGCCGACAGCAGCATTCTGTTCGACCTGCCATTCGATCAACGCCTGAATGCCGCAGCCGCACGCCTGGGGATCAACCTCAGCCTGCTGACCTCGCAGGTCGGGCACGCCTGATGAGCGACAAGCCACTGCGCCTGCTGCTGGGCTTCGACTATGGCACCAAGCAGATCGGCGTCGCCGTCGGCCAGGTGATCACCGGCCAGGCGCGCGAGCTGTGCGTGCTCAAGGCGCAGAACGGCGTGCCGGACTGGAGCCGCGTCGAGGCGCTGATCAAGGAGTGGCAACCAGACGCAGTAGTCGTTGGCCTGCCGCTGAACATGGACGGCACGCCAAGCGAAATGAGCGCCCGCGCCGAGAAATTCGCCCGCCGCCTCAACGGCCGTTTCAACCTGCCGGCCTACACCCACGATGAACGCCTGACCACCTTCGAAGCCAAGGGCCAACGCCTGCGCGAAGGCCAGAGCGGCGGTTATCGCGAGCGCCCGGTCGACGCCATTGCCGCAGCCCTGCTACTGCAGGGCTGGCTAGAGGAAAACTGTCCGGGTTGAGCGACTCGGCCCGCATCAAGGAGTTTCGCCATGCTACCCAACCCCAACGATCTGCTACCGGCCATGGCCAGCGCCCTGACTCAACACCTGAATCAGCGCCAGATCAGCGAGCCGCGCTTCATCGGCATCCGCACCGGCGGCGTCTGGGTTGCCCAAGCCCTGCTGCAAGCACTGGGGCGCGATGACGCACTGGGCATTCTCGACGTGTCCTTCTACCGCGACGATTTCACCCAGAACGGCCTGCATCCTCAAGTGCAACCCTCCGAACTGCCGTTCGAGATCGAAGGCCAGCACCTGGTGCTGATCGACGACGTGCTGATGAGCGGGCGCACCATTCGCGCCGCCCTCAACGAACTGTTCGACTACGGCC
>CAMPIF010000406.1 GCA_946886245.1 Ectopseudomonas composti
TTAGCCCACCAATAGCGGCTGACCTTGGCGGGCTGACACGGATCGCCGCCCGGCCCTCCCTAGGTACAGCCGACGAAGCCCCGGATTTCATCCGGGCTACAGCCTGATTGACCTCCTCACCCCCGGTGCGCATGGCGCACCCTACAAGCCCCGTAGGGTGCGCCGCGCGCACCGCCCCATCGGGACATGAGGCTGGATCGGCAAGAAGGCTCATCGAAACAGCCTGATTGACCTCCTCATCCCCGGTGCGCATGGCGCACCCTGCAAGCTCCGTAGGGTGCGCCGCGCGCCCCCACCGCGCGCGACGACGAGACACTCTCGTCACCGCCAGAGCCATGAAACAAAAAACCGCGGCCCGAGGGCCGCGGTTTTCGTTCTACGCGACAGGCTTCAAGCCTTGGCGCGCATTTTCTCGGTGTTGATCAGGAAACGAGCCAGGGCCGGCAGCAACCAGATCGCACCAATCATGTTCCAGAGGAACATGAAGGTCAGCATCAGGCCCATGTCGGCCTGGAACTTGATCGCCGAGAAGATCCAGGTCGCCACGCCGATCGCCAGGCAGACGCCGGTGAACAGCACCGCCTTACCGGTGGACTTGAGCGTCTCGTAGTAGGCCTCCTGCAACGACATGCCCTGGCGCAGATAGGTCTCCAGGCGGCTGTAGATGTAGATGCCGTAGTCGACACCGATACCCACCCCCAGCGCGATCACCGGCAGGGTAGCGACCTTGACGCCGATGCCCATGAACGCCATCAGTGCGTTGCCCAGCACCGACGTCAGCACCAGCGGCAGGATCACGCACAAGGTCGCAGCCAGCGAACGGAAGGTCAGCAGACACATGATGCTCACTGCCGCGTACACCGCGATCAGCATGGTGGTCTCGGACGCCGCGATCACTTCGTTGGTAGCCGCCTCGATACCGGCGTTACCGGCGGCCAGCACGACCTGCAGCTCGTCAGTGGTGTGCTGCGCGGCGAACGCTTCGGCAGCAGCCACGGCACGCGACAGCGTCTCGGCCTTGTGGTCCTCGAGGAACACCAGCACCGGTGCCACCGAGCAATCGGCGTTGTACAGACCGTCGGCACGGGCGATCGAGTTGTTCAGTACGTCCTGGTTGCGCGACAGGGTTTCCCATTTCAGGTTGCCCTCGTTCATCCCCTTGATCACCTGCTTGGACACGGTGACCATGGAAATCGCCGACTGCACACCCTCGGTGTTCTCCATCTTCCACATCAGCTCGTCCATGGCGGCCAGGCTGTCATAGGTAGAGCAGCCTTCGGGGCCGGTCTTGATCATGACCACCAGTACGTCGGAACTGGTCGAGTAGTTACGGATGACGAAGTCGTTGTCCAGGTTGTAGCGCGAGTCCGGGTGCAACTCCGGTGCGCCCTGGTCGAGGTCGCCGATCTTCAGGTTCTGGCCGTACCAGACGCCACCAGCCAGCGCCACCACGGCAACGACAACGGAGATCGGTGCCACCATCGGATGAGCGAAGTTGGAAATGGCGCGCCAGAACGGATGATCCTTGGCGGCCTCCTCGCGACTCTTCTTCACCGCACGGTTGCCGATACCGATATAGGAAATCACCACCGGCAGCAGAATCAGGTTGGTGAGGATGATCACCGCCACGCCCATCGAGGCGCCAATGGCCAACTCGCGGATCACGCCGATGTCGATCAGCAGCAAGGTCACGAAGCCAACCGCGTCGGAGAGCAACGCCACCAGCCCCGGAATGAACAGCTGACGGAAGGCCATGCGCGCGGCCGACAAGGCGTCGGTCGCCTCACCCGAGGCCATGGCGATCCCGTTGATCTTCTGCACGCCGTGAGAGATGCCGATGGCAAACACCAGGAAAGGCACCAGCATCGAGTAGGGATCGAGACCGAAGCCCAGCGTATGCAGCAGGCCAAGCTGCCAGATCACCGCGATCAGCGTGGTGATCACCACCGCCAGGGTGCTCTTGAAGCAGTGGGTGAACCACAGCAGCAGCACGAAGGTAATGCCGATGGCCACGGCGAAGAACAGCGCCACACCGATCAGACCATCGATGAGATCGCCGACCTTCTTGGCGAAGCCGATGATGTGCACCTTGACCTTGGGATTCTGCGCTTCGTATTTCTCGCGAATCTTCTCTTCCAGCTCGTGAGAGAACTGCTGGTAGTCCAGCTTGATCAGCTTGCTCTGATCTTTCGGGTCCGGGTAGGACTCGAGCAGCGGAATATCGACGATGCTGGACTTGAAGTTGTTCGCCACCAGGCGCCCGATCTGACCCGACTTGAGGATATTGCTGCGCAGATCCTCGAGACTGTCGGTGGAACCGTCGTAGGTCTGCGGGATCACTTCACCGCCGGCGAAACCTTCTTCGGTCACTTCGGTCCAGCGCACGCTCGGACTCCACAGCGACTTCAGACCGGAACGGTCGACGCCGGGAATGTAGAACGCCTCGTCATGGATCTGCCGCAGCGTTTCCATGTATTCCTTGCTGAAGATGTCACCCTCGGTGGCTTCCACCGAGATGCGTACCGTATTGCCCAGGTTGGCCAGGTCGTTACGGTGTTCGAGCATCTTCTGAATATAGGGGTGCCCCAGCGGAATCATCTTCTCGAAGCTGGTCTGCGGGCGTACCTGAGCAGCCTGATAGAACAGGAAGATGCTGATCAGCAGGCAGATCAGGATAACCGCCGGGCGATTGTTGAAAATCAGCCGCTCGAGGAAGGACGCAGGCTGTTGTTGATGCTTGGTCATGCAAAGGCTCCCGGCTTGTTATTGTTGGCCCAGATCGGCGCCAGTCGAGGCGGCGAGGTGCACGCCGCCCTGCCCCACCAGGATCAGGTTGCCGTTATCCAGTGCAGCTACACCGGCCAGCGAAAGGCGGTCGGGACGGTTGATCAGGCTGAACGTCTGACCATGATCCTTGCTGCGCAGCACGGTGCCACCGTGCCCGACGACCGCGACGCTGCCATCGTTGAGCAGCGCGCCATCGGCCAGACCGAACTCCAGCGGGCCGTTGTTCGGGGTGTTGAGCGTGATCTGCTGCCAGCTGTCACCGAAATCGGTGGAGCGGAACAGGTGGCCGCGCAGACCGTAGGCCAGCAGTGTGGCTGGCTGATCGGTACCGATGACGCCGAACAGCGAACCCTCGTAGGGCAGGTCCTCGATACGCTCCCAGGTCTGCCCCCAGTCTGCGGAGCGGAACATCAGGCCCAGCTCGCCGACGATGAACAGACCGGAGTCCTTCACGGCGGTAATGGCGTTGAGGTGATAGGCGTCTTCGTTGTCGAGACGATCACTGATGTCTTCCCAGTTCTGGCCACCATCGGTGGTCTCCAGCAGCGCGCCATAGGCGCCCACGGCGTAACCGGTCTGCAGATCCTTGAACCAGATATCCAGCAGCGGCGCTTCGAGCTCGCGGTCTTCGAACTGCTTGCTCCAGGTCAGGCCGCCATCGGTGGTCGCGAGAATCTGCGCATCGTGACCGACCACCCAGCCATGCTGGGCATCGACGAAGAACAGCGAGGTCAGCATCTGGCGGGTCGGCACCTTGGCCTGCTGCCAGCTCTGCCCCTGGTCGTTGGAATAGAGAACGTGGCCACGGTCGCCAACGGCAACCAGACGCTCACCGGTATTGGCCACATCGAGCAGCAGGCTCTCGACGGCCTTGGGAGACTCGATGGCATAGCCTGCATCAGCCGCAGCCGAGGTCTCGGCCTGCAGGGGCGCGGCAGCGAAAGCCAGAATGGAAAGCACACTGCACAGCGAGAGCGCTTTAGCCAGCGGCGAATGGACACGGAGCGCCGATTTGCGCGCCAGGATGGGCGCCAGACCGGACTGGGTGCGCCGCATGACGGGCTCACTCATATACCTTCCCCCTTTCTTGTTATAGGCGGTACTACTGATCACGCCCATCCTAGCGAGCTTCGGAAAGCCCTGACAATTGGCGCGACGTTATGTTTTGTTAAGGCAAAACCCGCGTGATAGAAGCCTATTCGCCAAGCTGATGCGAAAAGGCCGCTACTACTGTAGCGGCCTTCGCGTGAGACTACACGACTATTATCGCGTGCCGCGGCGACGCAGGGCGGCCGGTTTGAAATAACCGTCGTCGGGAGTGGCCTGGGTGAAGTCGATGGTGTTGCTCTCTTCGTTGTCCAGGTTCTGCACGTGGTAACGACGCGCCTGCAGGTCATGGAACACATCGAGTGCAGACCAGGTGGTCGGCAGGTCGTAGTAGTTCTTCAGGTAGGCGATGGAAACGCGCCACAGCTCGCCACGGCCGTCGTACTGATCCACCACCGCTGCCTGCCAGCTGTCCTCGTCGAGGAACAGGGTACGCTTGGAGTAGATATGGCGAGCGCCGGACTTCAGCGTGCCCTCGACGACCCACACGCGGTGCAGCTCGTTACGGGTCAGAGCCGGATTGAGGTGGCCAACCTGCAGCAGATCCTCGTACTTGACGTCCGGGCTGG
>CAMPIF010000407.1 GCA_946886245.1 Ectopseudomonas composti
GAACCGGTACTGCTGCTCAACGATCGTACTGGCCAGCCGAGAGCGGTTCTCTGCGCCATTCCCTTCATTCGCCCGCGCGACGTGCTGGCCAGCCAGGCGGGGCAGAGCGCGCAGGACAAACAGCAGTCGCTGCAACAGGCCATCGCCGAGCATTACCGGGCGCTATACGAACTGGCGTCGAGCACGCGTGACGAGCTGGGCCTCAGGCTGCCGATCATCGCCACCGGTCACCTCACCACGGTTGGTGCCAGCGCCAGCGAGTCGGTGCGCGAGATCTACGTCGGCAGTCTGGAGGCCTTCCCCACCAGTGCCTTCCCACCGGCGGACTATATCGCCCTTGGCCATATCCACCGCCCGCAGAAGGTCGGCGGGCTGGAGCACATCCGCTACAGCGGCTCACCGATTGCGTTGTCCTTCGACGAGGCGCGTCAGCAGAAGGAAGTCCTGCTGCTGGAGTTCGGCGCTGCCACGTTGCAATCGATCACACCGCTGCCCGTGCCGGTGTTCCAGCCTATGGCCAGCCTGCGCGGCTCGCTCAAGGAACTGGCAGGCGCCATCGCCGAGGCAGCTGCTCAGGGCACGCCCGAGCGGCCCGTATGGCTGGAAGTGCAAGTGAGCACCGACGACTACCTGAGCGACCTGCAAAGCCGCATCAACGCACTCTGTGAGGGGCTGCCGGTGGAAGTGCTGCGCATCCGCCGTGAACGCGGTAACGCCAGTGCCAGCCTGGCCAGCGAAGCGCGGGAAACGCTGGATGAACTGAGCGTGGAGGACGTATTCGCCCGACGCTTGCAGCAAGAGACATTGGAAGAAGAGGATGCCCAGCGTTTGCAGGGTTTGTACCGGCAGGTGCTGGAAGCGCTGCCCAAGGCCTAGCGGCGCAGACCTCCGTAGCCCGGATGCCATCCGGGAACGGCCGTCGCGACACTCCGGCCAAGTGCCTGTGGTGCTCAACCCAACGGGCTGACTCCATCGATGCAGCAGCCTCACCCGATGACCAAACGATTGCGTGAAGCGCTCCAGTAATGCGCAGCGCCGCAGGCCTCCAGCACCCACTCGACCGGCTCGGCCTGCTCCTGTATATATCGCCGGAACGCCTCTCGGTTCAGCCGCTTGCGCTGCACCACCTGGCCGGAACGGACACTCTCGGCAACCTGGTAAACGGACTTGGCCAGATCAACTGCAATTCGTTTCATGGCAGCTCTCCCATTCTTCAAGCCTCAACGCCTTGGTAGGGAACCGTGGCGCGGGGAGAGTCCATTACAGCATTCAAGGCGTTCGCTTCGCTCGCTGGGTGGCTAAAACTCGCCCCTTAACCAAACGTCAGGCCTTAGCTAAAAACAAGGAAGTCATGGAACTGGAATTCTCAATAACCTCGGACCAGTTAAAAAGATTGGCAAAGAGAGTTAATTCAGAGCGAGTCGCGAAAAACGCAACGTTAGCTCTGCGGCTACATGCATTCATAATGCGCACACTGTTTTTTTGGCTTCCACTGTTATCGCCAGCAATAATTTACTGCTCAATCTGGGAAGACAAAACCTTGGAAGCCTATCTTGCAATAGCAATCTGCGCCATTCTCTATCTGTCCGCCTGGAAAAGCTTAATAAAAGCGAAAGTAGAATCTCGAGTCAGTAAGTTTTCAGACAAAACGAACGCTCTGAATTACTCTGTGGAAACACTAACCGCGCGCAGACTTGCTGCCATGGAAGGTAATTACAAGGCAGTTGTTACACCTAGGGCTCTGCGGCTAGCTATGCCGAACGGTAAGTTCGTCACCATAAAATGGAGAAAAATTTGTTGCCTCAAAGAAGATGGTGATTTTTATTGCATTACAATTAGAAAATATATGTTTTTTAAAGTCGCATACTTGATATCAAAAAGCGGTGATATTGCAGATGCAAGAATCCAGTCTGCGCTAGAAGAAGTATTCTCTCGATTGAGTTCTTTTACAAACCGCCCTGGCAAATCGAGTGAAGCCTAACAAGTGTATATGGACTCTCCCCGCACGTAGCGAGCAAAGCTTTTCTTTGCACCTGTCGTCAGCGCGGTTACATTCGTATACCCGGCCTGTTTTGGGCTCTTGCGCCCTGGCCATTCTGTAGTTCGCGCAGCGAGGCCGGCTGTCGGTCGTTAGTCGTGCAATTGGCTTCCAGGCATTGGTTCAAATCGCTCACCGCGCTCACTGGGACGGGCTAAAGCCCGTCCCTTAACCAACCGCTATCGATACCCTAAATGACTCTTCTCCCATCATCTTGGGCCAGCGCCTGGTCAGACCTGGGCCTGCAGCCGCCGTCAGGCCTGTTCGAGCAGCTCGTTCGTGCCTACGAGGAACCGCAGCGGCACTATCACTCGCTGCAACACCTGCGCGAATGCCTGATGCTTTTTGCTCAAGCGCGGCACCTGGCGCAGCAGCCGGGTGAGGTGGCCATTGCGCTCTGGTTCCATGACGCCATCTACGACGTGCGCGGCAAGAACAACGAGCGCCAGAGCGCGGATTGGGCCATCCGGGTGCTTGCGAGCTGTCAGGCCAGCCAGGCGACGTTGGCGCGGGTCGAACGACTGATCATGGTCACCCGGCATGACGCGACGCCGGGTGAGCCGGATGAGCAGTTGCTGGTGGATATCGACCTGGCCATTCTCGGCGCCACGCCGGAGCGTTTCGCCGAGTACGACGCCCAGGTGCGTGCCGAGTACGCCTGGGTGCCGGGCCTTGTGTACCGCATCAAGCGGCGCAGCGTTCTGAAGTCATTTCTGGCGCGCTCGATGATTTACAGCACGGATCATTTCAGGACGCGCTACGAGGCACAGGCTCGGATCAATCTGGCGGGCGTGCTTTGACAGGCGATTGAGCGAAGCCTGCATCGCATTCGACGCAACAAGCGTTCTATGCTGTGAATAGTGGCCATTCGACAGGGGAGCGAAAGTGCCGTTGTTCAATACCTTGCTGCGTGCGCTTGACCCTTTGCATGGAGTGCCGGAGGCGACTCGACAGGCGTTTGCGTGCTGGTATCTGCAGGCGAAGATTCCGCAGATTCGCTATGTGGCTTTTCTGACCATGGCGCTGTATCTGATCTATGCCTCCATCGAGCAGAACGTCGAAACCGATCAGCCTCTCGCGCGCTTCATCGTGCATGCGTTGCTGGTGCCGGCAGCGTTGCTGGCTATCGGGCTGCTGAGTTTTCAACCAAGGCGGCAGCCGTTGATGCTGGGGTTGCTGTCACTCGCGCCCATCATCTCGGTGCTGTCCAACCTCTACTTCAATTTCGGCTCACCGCGTTTCGCCTTTTACGCGCCGGAGATCTATCTCAACCTGATGTGGACATTCGCCATCTCCGGGCTGGCGCTCAGGCGTGCCATGGCTACCGCGTTGTTCTCTCTGGCGGCGATTTTGCTGGTCACGCTCGAGCACTCGCTGACGCCCGGCATGCAGCGCCTGCACCTGATCTGGATTCTCGCTTCGTTCTCCTTCGGCCTGCTCAGCGCCTTTGTTCTGGAAAAGGCGCACAAACACATGTTCCTGCATCAGGACAGCCTGGCCCTGAGCGCCAGTGTCGACAGCCTGACCGGGCTGTGGAATCGTTCGCGTACCCTGCGTTTTCTGATCGAGGAGGTGGCGCGGACCAATCGTTACGGCACGCCGTTTTCGGTGGTGCTGATCGATATCGATCACTTCAAGAGCGTCAACGATACTCATGGCCATGCGGTGGGGGACAGCGTGCTGCGCCAGTTCGCCGGGCTGCTGCGCGATGGCGTGCGAGTCGTGGACAAGGTCGGGCGGCTTGGCGGCGAGGAGTTTCTCATCATCCTGCCGGAGACCGATGCGGCTCATGCAGAGCAGGCTGTGCAGGCCCTGCAGAAGCGTATCAGCGGGTTTTCGTTCGAGCGGGTGCAACGCAAGAGCGCCAGTTTCGGCATTGCCGAGTATCGCCCTGGCGAAAGCCTGGACTGCCTGATGGAGCGGGCGGACCAGGCGATGTACCGCGCCAAGGCCAATGGCCGCGACCGTATCGAAATACTGTGAGCGCCTGGGCCTGAACCGCTGATGTGCGGTTCTGGTCGAAACGGCTAACCCTTCCTGTGGAGAGCGTCATGCACAGAACTGCGCACTTTCTTTTCGCGGCTGCGGCCGTTTCTCTGTTGCTGACTGGCTGCGCCAGGTCGTCCGGCGAGCAGGACGCCAGAGTGACCGAGCAATGGCTGGGGCGCTGGAACGGGCCCGAGGGTACCTACCTGGCTATCAGTGGTACGCCGGCCGACTACCGTCTGACCATCGCCAACCTCGACGGCCCGCGCCGCTTCGTCGGCCGTGCGCAGGGGGCGAAGATCGTCTTCGTGCGCGATGGCGTGGTGGAGAGCATCAGCGCCACCGACGGCGAAGCCACCGGCATGAAATGGCTGCTGGATAAACAGAATTGCCTGACCGTGCGCAGCGGCGAGGGCTATTGCCGCGATTGAGCCG
>CAMPIF010000408.1 GCA_946886245.1 Ectopseudomonas composti
ATCCGCTGCAACCGGGTGACCAGCTACGCCTGCAGTCCTATCAATTCAGGGTCATCGGCATTCTCCAGGAAGGGGCCCCCGGCATGCTCCTGCCGTTCAATGCCAACGAAACGCTGTTCATCCCCATGGAGGGCATGACGCGCATCAATCCCGTGCCACAGATCAGCCACGTCGTGGCCCGCGCCAACAGCGCCGAAGCAGTCATCCAGGCCGGCGAGCAACTGCGCCAGGCTCTCGCCCAGCGCATCGCTGGGGATGCTCCGGTTACCCTGATCTTCGCGCAGCAGATCCTCGAGGGCATGCAACAGCAGATCCGAACCTTCAGCTACCTGCTGGCAGCGCTCGGCGTCGTCTCGCTGATCGGTGGCGGTGTGGGGGTGATGAACGTGATGCTGATGAACGTCAGCGAACGCCGCCGCGAGATCGGCGTGCGCCTGGCTCTGGGCGCACGACGCAGAGACATCCGCAACCTGTTCCTGGTCGAGGCCGTGGCCTTGACCAGTGTGGGCGCGCTGCTGGGCGCGGTCCTCGGCATGGCGGGCGGCTGGGGCTATGCGCAGCTGTCTGGCTGGGCATTCTTTCTGGCCCCCGGCGCGCTGCCCCTGGGCATCGGCAGTACGCTACTGGTCGGCCTGTTCTTCGGTCTGCATCCGGCCATCGCCGCTTCACGCCTGCAACCGGTAGAGGCGCTGCGCGATGAATAGGCGACTGGCACTCGGCGCGCTCCTCATCGTCACCCTCAGCGCTCCCGCACAGGCATGGCGGGAAGAGCCCTTGCGCCCTTCGGCACCCAGCATGCCCAACCCCGCGCCCGCCGAACTGCTCAGTGAACAGATGGCCGACCTGTCGCTGGTCGACGCGGTGTTTCTCGGGCTGCGCAACAACCGCTCGATCAAGAGCGCCTATCTCTGGCGCATTGCCGACAAGTTCGACCTGCGGGTAGCGGAGGATGCGTTCAATCCCAAACTGTACCTCTCCAACAGCTACCGAGCCTCGCGGGGGCATGCCGATCGCCAGCGTGCGGGTCAGTTCGGCGCCACAGCGACCGTGCTGGGAGAATATGGCACCGTGGTCAGCCTCGGCTGGAGCAAGTTCCACTCGCAAGCCGACCAGGCAGGCTGGCGCCGCAACGACGGCGTCGACTTCAGCATCATCCAGCCGCTGCTGCGTGGCGCAGGGCGCGACGTCACCACCGCGCCACTGCGACTCGCGCAACTGACCGAAGAGGCCAACAGGCTCGGCCTCAAGGCCGGCATCTCGCAGACCGTCGCGGCGATCATCTTCGCGTACCGCGAGCTGCTGCGAGCCCAGGAGCAACTGGGTATCGCCAGGGCTGCCCTGCAGCGCTCGCAGGAGCTGCTGAGCGTCAACCAGGCGATGATCGAGGCCGGGCGGATGGCGCAGTTCGAGGTGGTGCAGACCGAAGCCAGCCTGGCCAGCCAGGAGCTGGGCGTCGAGGAAGCGGCCAATCTGGTCGACAGCAGCCGCCTGGAGCTGCTGCGCCTGCTCGCGCTGGACCTCTCTTCGCCCGTGCGGGCAACCGACACCCTGCATGCAGAAGCGATCGAGATCGACCCCGGCCAGGCCATCAGCCTGGCCGAGCGACAGCAGCCCGACTTTCTGCGCCAGTTGATCATGCGCCAGCAGGCGGACATCAACCTGCTGGTCGCCAAGAACCAGAGCCTCTGGGATCTGTCGCTCGAAGTCGGCGCCAATCAGGCCAGAGATCGCTACGGCTCGACCTATGGCAATGGCGCAGATCGCAGCTGGGACAGCTATGCCGGCATACGGCTCGACATCCCCATCGGCGATCTGAGCAGACGCCAGGGGGAAGTACATGCCCGGATCAACGTCGAAGATCAGCAACTGCAGTTGGCCGACGCCAGGCAGGCACTGATCCGCAACGTCAAGGACGTCATACGGGATGTAAGCACCCGCTGGCGCCAGTACGAAATCGCCCAGCGTGGCGTGGAACTGTCCAAGCGCAAACTGGCGATCGAACGCGACAAGCTGGCCGTCGGGCGCTCCAGCAACTTCCAGGTGCTGAGCTTCGAAAGCGATCTGCAGAACGCCGAGAACGCTCGTCTCAGCACCCTGATCGCCTACCTCAACGCGCAGACGCAGCTGGACCTGACCCTGGGCATGACACTGGAAAGCTGGGACATCATTCTCAATGACCACTGAGCGCAAACACTGGCGCCTGTCGCGCCTGATGATCACCGGACTCGCACTGCTGGCGGGCATCGCAGCGCTGTCGTTGCAGGTACAGCCACGCGCCACTGCCGAACCAGCCTCCGGGCAGTGGCTGGCCGTGCAACCGAGCGATCTGGAGCACCGCATCGGTCTGGTCGGCCGCATCGAGCCAGCGCGCACCATCAGCATCAATGCTCCGTTTGGCGGCAACATCGCCAACAACCGCGTTGCCCCCGGGCAACGGGTCGTCAAGGGCGAGCGTTTGCTCAGCATGGATGCCAGCGAGCTGAAGGTGCAGGTGCGTGATTCCCTTGCCACGCTGCTCAAGGCCCGTCGCACGGTGCGCGAACTCGAGGACTGGGAGGCGGGACAGGATGTCAGCCGGGCGCGGCGCGCCTTGCGCAGCGTGCAGATGGGCCTGGACGGCAACGAACAGAAACTCAAGGACACGCGCTCGCTGCATGAACGAGGCATCGTTGCCCGCAACGAGCTGCAAGAGCTGGAACGACAGACACAGCTGCAGCGCATGGACCTGCAGGCCGCAGAAGCGGAGCTGCAAGCCGTGCTCGAACGCGGCCGCGGCGAGTACCGGCAGATCGCCGAGATGGAGCTGGCCAATGCCGAGGCCAAGCACGCGGCCCTGAGCCGGCAGCTGGCCTCGGGGGAGATTCTCGCGCCGTTCTCCGGCATCGTCGTGCAGGCCCCCGGCATAAGCGCCGAAGAGGCAGCCAAGGGCCCGCTGCAGACCGGCAGCCGCGTCAGCCAGGGCCAGCCCCTGTTCGGCCTCGCCAGCATCGAGGGACTGCGCGTCATTGCCCGAGTCGCCGAACTGGACGTCAACCAGCTGAACGAAGGCCAGCCGGTCGAGGTTACCGGCGACGGTTTCGATGACCAGCACCTGCAAGGCGAGGTCATGGCAGTGGGCGGCCAGGCCCTCGGCGGTAGCGTGCCCGGCGGCAGCTCCCAGTTCGAAGTCGTGGTGAGCATCCCGGAACTGGATCAAGTGCAGATGCGCCGGGTCAGGCTGGGCATGAGCGCCAAGCTGAGCATCCTCACCTATCACAACCCCGCAGCGCTGGTGGTGCCCGCCGCCGCAATGCGTCGAGCCGGGGACAAGTGGCTGCTCGACTACCGCAGCGCCCCCCAGCATCCCGTCAGCGTGATCGAAGTCGAGGCCGGACGCTCGATGCCTGATGGGCTGGAAGTCTTCGGGCTCGAGCCCGGTTACGTGCGCGTCCCCAACTGATCGCACCGCCCCCATCCATTGGTATGGATCGGCGACAGGCGGTGTGTACCTTCTTCCCGGCTACTCAGAGTTGATCGATCGGTCAGCAGCCCAACCCATCCTTGGCTGGGGTTTTCTTTCACCCCGGAAGATTACCTTAGAGGCAGACAACGAGCCCGCCGACTGCACCGCACGGTCTGCCTATCGCTCGACGCGTACGGCCCGGCCACCAACATGACGGGGAGCTTGAACCAGATGGAACTGCTCGCTAGGCAACTCTTCATCCTCGCCCGTTTCCTGCCCGGGCGAAATCCCGTCACGCCTCGGCAGGCTGCTGTCACCCAGTCCATTTCTTCAGCCATTGCACCCGGCAAGAAACAGGGACGTTTCACCGCGATTCGGCGAACGTTTGCTTCGCCTGCAAAACAGCCAACTGCATGCACATGGCGACACCTGCATTCAGTTAGCTGTGTCCCGAGCGCCTGCCTGTAAAGCACTCGGGGCTGTTCGGGAAGTTCGGGCTGGAAGAGAGAGGTCTGTGTTTTGTTGTGCGTCTCGTAACAGCCATACATACAACAACAATCTGTTAGTGAGGAAACAATGAAAAACAACAAACTGGTTAGTGTCATCGGCGCCCTGGCAATCGGCCTGGGTATTTCCGGCATGGCCTCGGCGGCCACCATCACTGGCGGCTCCCCGTTCAGCGCAACGGGCACCATCGGGGTTTCGGGCCCCTCGTCCTTTGGCGCAACGGTGAACTGCAACGTCGTCTTCAACGGCACCATCAATGCCGGCGGGGCAAGCGCCAACATCAATACCGTGACCGTCAGCGGCAGTGGCCTGTGCGCCCTGCCGAGCATCACCGGCCTGCCATGGACACTGACGCCGAGCACCACCACCGACGGCGGCGAGACCTGGCTCGGCACCGTATCCGGCGTCGGCTTCACCATCGCCGGTGCTCCGCCCCTGATCCCGGCCTCCAACTGCGCAGGCCCGACCACCATCAACGTGCAATGGACCAACTCCAACCACAC
>CAMPIF010000409.1 GCA_946886245.1 Ectopseudomonas composti
GCAACTGGCCCGCGCCAATCTGGCGATGGAGGCCAGCCCGCTGGGCGTGACCATCGCCGATGCGCGCCAGGCCGACATGCCTTTGGTGTACTGCAATTTCGCATTCAGCCAGATGACCGGCTACAGCGCCGAGGAGGTGCTGGGGCGCAACTGCCGTTTCCTGCTCGGCCTGGATCGCGCCCAGCTCGAGCTGCAACCGTTGCGCCGTGCCCTGCGAGAGGGGGGCAGCGGCCATGCCGTGGTGCGCAATTATCGCAAGGACGGCAAGCCGTTCTGGAACGAGGTGGTGCTGGCGCCGATGCGCGACGAGCAGGGCATCAGCCATTTCGTCGGGCTGCAGCATGATGTCACCGAGCGTGTCGAGCTGGCGGCCAAGGTCGAGCTGCAGCGAGCGCAGCTACTGCGCCAGAGCCATCTGTTCAGCCAGACCGAAGACATTGCCAACCTGGGCGGCTGGGTGCTGGAGGTCAGCGACTACTGCATGTTCTGGAGCGATGGCTGCTACCGCATCGTCGACCGCGACATCCATCCTGGGCCGCCGAATCTCGAGCAGGCGCTGGATTACTTCGACACGCCGAGCCAGGCGCTGATCATGCAGACCCTGCAGGCCGCCTTGAGCGGGAGGGATGACCTGGATATCGAGGTGCGCCTGGCAGCACGTCTGGGGGGACGCCTGGTACGCCTGCGCGGCATGGCCGAGCGCGACAACGACGGCAGCCTGGTGCGCATCTACGGCGTGGTGCAGGACATCAGCGAGCGCAAGCGCACCGAGTCGCAACTGCGCGAGCGAGACGAACGCCTGCGGCTGTTCTTCGAGGCGCCGCTGATCGGCATGGCGCTGACGACCCAGAGCTTTGGCTGGGAAGAGGTCAACCAGAAGCTGTGCAGCATTCTCGGTCGTAGCCGCGACGAATTGCTCGTCAGCAGTTGGCAGCAACTGTCGCACCCGGACGATCTGCCGGCGGAGCAGGCTCATGTGGAGCAGGTGCTGCTGGGCAGCAGCGATGGCTTCGAGATGGACAAGCGCTTTCTGCGTGCCGATGGCTTGGTGGTCTTCACCCGTGTCAGCCTGCGCGCCGTGCGCGGCGGTGGTGGCCGGCAGACGCTGTTCCTGCTGTTGGTCGAGGACATCAGTGCCCGGCGCGAGGCCGAGGCGCGCTATCGAACGCTGGTCGAGCACGCGCCCGAGGCCATCCTGCTGTTCGACCCGGAGGGCGGCATCGTCGAGTGCAACGCGAATGCCCTGAGCCTGTTCCGCTATCGCCGCGATGAGCTGCTCGGCAAGTCGATTCAGAGCATCAGCCCGGTACGTCAGGCCGATGGTCGGCTGTCTTCTCGCGCCGGCAAGGCATTCCTGCGCCGCGCCATTGCCGGTGATGCGCCGGTGTTCGAATGGAGCCATCGCGACAGCGCCGGTCGCCAGTTGCCCTGCGAGGTGCGCCTGGTGCGCATGCCTGGGGAGAAGCTGCTGATTCGCGCCAGCGTCACCGACATCTCCGAGCGCCAACGCTACCAGCGCGAGATCGAGCGCCTGGCCTACAGCGACGAACTCACCGGCCTGCCCAATCGCCGCCTGCTGCTCGATCGCCTGCAGCACGCCATGGATCGCGAGAGTCGTGAGGGCAGCCTGGGCGCGTTGCTGTTCATCGATCTGGATCACTTCAAGACGGTCAACGACAGCCTGGGTCATCTGGTTGGCGACGCCCTGCTGGTCGAAGTGACCACACGCCTGGCCCGTGAGCTGCGCACTGAAGACACCCTGGCGCGCCTCGGCGGTGACGAGTTCGTGGTGCTGCTCGAAGCGCTGGATCATGAGCCGCAAGCGGTTGCCGAGCAGGCCGCAGCCGTGGGCGAGAAACTGCTGCGCGGCCTGCATGGCAGTTGCCTGATCGACGGCCATGAGCTGGCGATCAGCGCCAGTATCGGCATCGCCCTGCACCCGCTGGGCCTGCAGCAGGCCTCGGACATTCTCAAGCAGGCCGATACCGCCATGTACCGGGCCAAGCATGCCGGGCGCAACGCCCTGCATTTCTTCGCCCCGCAGATGCAGGTTGCCATCGACCAGCGCCTGCAGTTGCAGAGCGAGTTGCGCCAGGCCATCGCGCGTCAGCAACTGCAGCTTGTGTTCCAGCCGCAGCTGATCCTGGCCGACGACAGCGTGGCAGGCGCCGAGGTGTTGCTGCGCTGGATGCACCCCGAGCGTGGTGAGATCGGGCCGGATCAGTTCATTCCCCTGGCCGAGGAAACCGGGCTGATCCAGGACATCGGCCAGTGGGTGCTGGAGCAGGCCTGCGCGGCACTGGCACGCTGGCAGGCGCAATGGCCGCAACTGGTGCTGGCGGTCAATCTCAGCCCGCGTGAGCTGCGTCAGGCGGGCTGCGTGGAGCGTGTCGAGCAGTGCTTGCGCCAGCACGCCGTACCGGCCCAGTCCCTGGAGCTGGAAATCACCGAAGGCGTGCTACTCGAAGATGTCGAGCGCTGCATCGGCAATATGCAGCAGCTCAAGGCGCAGGGCGTGCGCTTCGCCATCGACGACTTCGGTACCGGCTACTCGTCGCTGACCTATCTCAAGCGTCTGCCGCTGGACCGGCTGAAGATCGACCGCAGCTTCGTCGCCGATCTCGACGCTGAAGCGAGTGGGCGCATGCTGGTGCAGACCATCCTGATGATCGCGCGCAACCTGGGCCTGGAGTGCGTGGCCGAGGGTATCGAACACGACAGCCAGCTGGCGCTGCTGCGTGAGCAGGGCTGTGCCCTGGGCCAGGGTTACCTGTTCGGCCGGCCGATGAGCGAAGCGGAGTTTCTCGCCTGGATGCAGGCGCGTCAGCGCTGAACCGCGTTACCAGCTCAGGCTGCCGCCGCCCAGGCGCGCCTGCTGGCCATAAGGCCAGGGATAATTGCTGTCGCCATGGCCGCTGGGCAGTTCGCCGTACAGCGCGATGCCCAGCGGCGCGAGGTATTCACCGATGATCTGTTCCAGGCTGTGGTGCACGCCGCGCCGTGGACAGTCGGTGAAACTGCCCAGGCACACCGCGCGTGGCCGCTTCCCGGCGAAGCTGTGCAGCAGTTGCCAGAAACTGCGCTCAAGGCGGTAGTAGGGCTCGCCGACGTCCTCCAGGATCAGGATCGAATCTTGCGCCAGGCGCAGCTCGGCATGGGTGCCGCAGACGCTGGCCAGGGCCGTCAGGTTGCCGCCCTGCAAGGTGCCCTCGATGGCATGCTGCGGGCCGCTTATATGGCGCAGCGGCAACTGCCGGTGCTGGCCCTTGAGCAGGCTCCATAGCGCCTGCATCGAGGCCAGGCGTTCCCGCTGACCACCGGGCGCTGACAGAGCCAGATGGCCGAGCGCCGTGGCCACCGGCCCATGAATGGCTGGCAGCCCCCGTTGCGCAAAGGCCTCGAGCAGAATCGACAGATCGGAGAAACCGATCAGCGGGCGCGGGCTGGCCTGGCGCAGCAGCGCCCAGTCGATATCCGCCACCAGCTGCGCGCAGCCGTAGCCGCCGCGCAGGCACCAGACGGCGCTGATATCCGCCAGGGCGAAGGCCTGGTGCAGATCGTCCAGGCGTTGCTCCGGCGTGCCGGCCAGGTAGCGATGGCGGGCGCGCACGTGCTGACCCAGGTGGTAGCGGATGCCCAGCACGTCGAGCGGCGCCAGGGTCGCCTCGAGCACGTCTTCGGCGATGGCAGAGGCTGGCGCGATCAGCGCCAGGCGGCCGTCGAACACTGGGCTCATCCGCGGCCCTTGGTGCGGGTCTGGCCGGGTTCGGCGTTCTTTTCCAGGTACTGGATGATCATCCCGGCGACGTCCTTGCCGGTGGTGGTCTCGATGCCCTCCAGGCCGGGCGAGGAGTTCACCTCCATCACCAGCGGGCCGTGGTTGGAGCGCAGGATGTCCACCCCGGCGACGTTCAGGCCCATCACGCGGGCCGCGCGCACGGCGGTCATGCGCTCTTCCGGGGTGATCTTGATCAGGCTGGCGCTGCCGCCGCGATGCAGGTTGGAGCGGAACTCGCCGGACTTGGCCTGGCGCTTCATCGCCGCGATCACCTTGTCACCAACCACGAAGCAGCGAATGTCGGCACCGCCGGCTTCCTGGATGTACTCCTGGACCATGATGTCCTGCTTGAGGCCGAGGAAGGCCTCGATCACCGACTCGGCCGCCTTGTGCGTTTCGGCCAGGACCACGCCTATGCCCTGGGTGCCTTCCAGCACCTTGATCACCAGCGGCGCGCCACCGACCATCTGGATCAGGTCGGGAATGTCGTCCGGGGAGTGGGCGAAGCCGGTCACCGGCAGGCCGATGCCCTTGCGCGACAACAGTTGCAGGGCACGCAGCTTGTCGCGCGAGCGGCTGATGGCCACCGACTCGTTGAGCGGGTAGACGCCCATCATCTCGAACTGGCGCAACACCGCGCAGCCATAGAA
>CAMPIF010000410.1 GCA_946886245.1 Ectopseudomonas composti
AGGGCTTGGTCAGGTAGCGGAAGATGCCGCCGTTGTTCAGCGCCTCCACCGCAGCATCCAGATCGGAATAACCAGTCAGCAGGATGCGCAGCGTGTTCGGCGCGATCTCGCGCGCTTCGGCCAACAGCTGGGCCCCGCTCATCTGTGGCATGCGCTGATCGCTGACCAGCACATGGATATCTTCTTCACGCAGACGTTGCAGCGCGCGCAGCGGGTCGCTCTCGGTCAGCACCTCGTAGTGACGGCGAAACTGCAGGGCAAGGCTGCGCAGAATGCGCTCCTCGTCGTCGACGAAGAGAATGCGAACGGGTGCGGACATCAGGCGCTCCTTTTCATGGCGACGGTAGCGGGCAATGGCAGGCTGACAAGAAAACGCGTGCCACGCCCGGGCTCGGAGGCGACGCGAATCTGGCCGCCGTGGTCCTGGACGATCTTGTAGCTGATGGACAACCCGAGGCCGGTGCCCTGGCCGACAGGCTTGGTGGTGAAAAAGGGATCGAAGATCTTCGCCATGACGTCCGGCGGCATGCCACGGCCGTTGTCCTGCAGCGACACATGAACGCCCTGGGCATCGGCCCAGCTGCGGATCTGGATGCGTCCCAGACCATCGATGGCCTGTGCAGCGTTGGTCAGCAGGTTGAGCAGCACCTGGTTGATCTGTGAGGGCGCACAGGCAATGCGCGGCAGCTCGCCGAGCTGCTGCACCACTTCGACCTTGTCCTTGATGTGGTTGCGGGCGATCAGCAGCGCGCTGCGGATGCAGTCGTTGAGGTCGACCTCCTCACTCATGGCGCGGTCGAGACGGGCGAAATCCTTGAGGCCAACCACCAGCTCGGCAATCTGTTCCAGGCCATACAGGGTGTCGCCATAGAGCTGCTGCAGGTCCTCGGCAAGCAGCTCCGGCGCCGCCTGCTGGCGAGCCTGTTCGGCGGCCTGCAGGGCCTGGGCGAGGCTTGCTTCGTCGCAATCCGGGTCGCTCAGGCATTGACCCAGTCGCGCCTGCGCGGCGGCCAGCTCGAACAGCGGCTCGCTCAGCTCGCGCAGCAGTTGCACGTTGTTCTTCACGTAGCCCAGCGGCGTATTCAGCTCATGGGCGACGCCGGCGACCATCTGCCCGAGCGACGCCATCTTCTCCGACTGCAGCAGTTGCGCCTGGGATTCCTTGAGGTCCACCAACGCCTGGCGCAGCACACGATTGCGCTGGGCAACGCGCGCTTCCATGGCCTTGAGCAAATCCAGCACCGTGCCCAGACCGCAATATTCACCCTGGGCATCGATCAGGATGAAGTCCTCGGTGATCGGGTACTGCAACTGCGCGGTAACCTGCTTGGCAGCCTCTTCCAGGCTGGTTTCCAGGCTGACGATCAGCGGCGCCTGGTTCATCACCTCGCCCACCGGGTGGCGACCGCGCAGGTCGCGCCCGAAGCGCTGCATGAAGATGTCCTGCAGGGTGGCGCGACTGACCAGGCCAAGCGGCCGGTTGTGCTCATCGACCACCGGCAGAGAGAGAAAGGCGCGGTGCTCAGCCGCCAGGAACAGATCGGCAACCTCGTTGATATTCATCGCAGCGGCAAGCGGCGTAACGGCTCGCATCAGCGATTGCAGCGCTCTGGCATGGGTCACGAACGGCCTCCCCGTGCGATCGGAAAGCCGACATTCAAACAGCACCAAGTTGCCATCATGTGACAGACATCACGATGCCGACGCGCTAATCTGATGCACCAGTCTCAGCCCTGCACCGTTTTCAGGCTTCCGAGATATTCGGCCGCGCCTGCGGACCACCAATCACCGGCGGCAAGCCCGCTGGCATGAGCACTGCACGGCAAGCACATCCTCTTGCAACGGGTCGCAGCCATGCCCTATCAAACCACCATCGGCAGCCTGGTCTACCGCTTCGCGGACCTCAAGACGCTGCTGGCCAAGGCCAGCCCGGCGCGCTCCGGCGACTACCTGGCAGGACTGGCTGCCGCTAGCTACGAAGAGCGCATGGCGGCCAAACTGGCCCTGGCCGAGGTGCCGCTCACGCGCTTTCTCGACGAGGCGCTGATTCCCTACGAGCAGGACGAAGTCACCCGTCTGATCATCGACAGCCATGACGCCGCCGCCTTTGCCCCGATCAGCCACCTGAGCGTGGGCGACCTGCGCGACTGGCTGCTGCTGGAGAAGACCGACAGCGCACGCCTGGCAGCCGTGGCCGCCGGGCTGACACCGGAGATGGTGGCCGCCGTGAGCAAGCTGATGCGCAATCAGGACCTGATTCTGGTGGCGCGCAAGTGCCAGGTGATCACGCGCTTTCGCAACACCCTGGGCCTGCCCGGTCATCTGGCCGTGCGCCTGCAGCCCAACCACCCCACCGATGACGTGCGCGGTATCGCCGCCAGCATGCTCGACGGCCTGCTCTATGGCTCCGGCGACGCCACGGTCGGTATCAACCCGGCCAGCGATTCGCTGCCGACGCTGATGCGCCTGTGGCAGATGATGGACGAGGTGCGCCAGCACTTCGAAATCCCCATGCAGAGCTGCGTGCTGACCCACGTCACCACGCAGATACAGGCCATCGAAGCTGGCGCGCCGATCGATCTGGTATTCCAATCCATTGCCGGCACCGAAGCCACCAACGCCGGCTTCGGCGTATCCCTGGCTATCCTGCGCGAAGCCCATGAAGCCGCGCTGTCACTGGGGCGCGGCACCCTGGGTGACAATGTCATGTACTTCGAAACCGGCCAGGGCAGCGCGCTGTCGGCCGGCGGCCACCATGGTGTCGACCAGCAGACCTGCGAGGCCCGCGCCTATGCCGTGGCCCGCGAATTCCGCCCGCTATTGGTCAATACCGTGGTCGGTTTCATCGGCCCGGAATACCTCTACGACGGCAAGCAGATCATCCGCGCCGGCCTGGAAGACCACTTCTGCGCCAAGCTGCTCGGCCTACCGATGGGCTGCGACGTCTGCTACACCAACCACGCCGAGGCCGATCAGGACGACATGGACAGCCTGCTCACCCTGCTCGGCGCGGCCGGTATCAACTTCATCATGGGCATCCCGGGTGCCGACGACATCATGCTCAACTACCAGAGCACCTCGTTCCACGATGCGCTGTACCTGCGCCATGTGCTGGGCCTGAAACGCGCACCCGAGTTCGATGCCTGGCTGGCGCGCATGGCCATTACCGAACCGAGCGGCCGCCTGCGTGAGGTCGGTAGCGCTCATCATCTGCTCAAGCAGTTGCCACAGATCTCCGGAGCAGCCTGATGAAGGATATCGACCTGATCCAGCACAACCCCTGGGACGAGCTGCGCGCGCATACCTCGGCACGTATCGCGCTTGGCCGCGTCGGTTGCAGCCTGCCCACCCGCGAGGTGCTGAAGTTCGGCCTGGCCCATGCCCAGGCGCGCGATGCCGTGCATCGCCCGCTGGACTTCGGCGAACTCAAGCACCAACTGCATGCGGCGGGTTTTCGCACCCTGAAAGTACGCAGCAACGCCGAAGACCGGCAGACCTACCTGCTGCGCCCGGATCACGGCCGTCATCTGCACGGCGACTGCCAGGTGCAACTGCAGCACGAACTGCCCGCCCCTGAAATCGCCATCGTGCTGGCCGATGGCTTGTCGGCCGTCGCCGTGCAGCGCCATGCCCTGCCGCTGCTGCAAGCCTTCCGCGAGCGCTTCGACACCGACTGGGCCAACACTCCGGTGGTGCTGGCCGAGCAAGGCCGCGTGGCAATTGGCGATGGCATAGGTGAAGCGCTGCGCGCGCGTCTGCTGATCGTCATGATCGGCGAACGTCCTGGCCTGACCTCGCCGGACAGCCTCGGTCTGTACCTGACCTACGCACCGCGCGTAGGCTGCCTGGACAGCGCACGCAACTGCATCTCCAATGTGCGTCCCGAGGGTCTGCCCTACGAGCTGGCAGCACACAAACTCGACTACCTGGCGCGCCAGGCGCTACGCCTGCAACTGAGCGGCGTGCAGCTCAAGGACGACAGCAACCTGCGCCCGGTCCTACAGGCAGACTGACAAGAACCTGAACGCGCGTTATGGTGACAGCTCCATTCCTTGTGAGGAGTCGTCATGCCCTGGTACGTCTGGCTGCTGCTGGTGCTGGTATTCGGCTCGGTGATCGGCAGCCTGCTGGTGCTGCGCAGCAGCGCCAAGAAAATGCCCCTGAGCGAAGACCAGCTCGAACGCATGCGCAAGCGCGCCATCGAGCAGGAAGCCAAGGACGAGAGCGAGCGTCAGCGCTGAACGCACTCGTCCCGTCAGGTAACGCCAAGACTGCCCGCAACGCAGCCTGCTAGCAGGTGGATGAAAAACGTAGGCGACGACTGCATGGATGCAGGAGCCAAAGCCGAGGTAGTTTTTCGACTGCCTGTTAGACTGCGCGCCTTCTCAGGAGGAGGTGCCATGCCCCTG
>CAMPIF010000411.1 GCA_946886245.1 Ectopseudomonas composti
CCTTGGCGCGCATGGCCTCGAACGCCAGCGCCGCCACCAGGCCGCCGAAACTGGCGCGGCCCTGCCCCCATTCAGCCGGAATCACCACGGCATCGGGATCGCGGCGCACCGCTTCGAGCATTTCGGAAAAGATCATACGCACCTCGGCATTCATCGATGGCGACGATCTTAGGGGATGCTGGCAACTGAACGATAGCCTGCAAGGGTGCCTATTCGGTCATATTTGCGGCGAAAATGTCGCCTTATTCCACATTGGGAAAATCGCCATACAGCGCCAACAGGGCTCCATCGGCACGTTGCTCGGCGGCCTGCTGAGCCTGCAGCCAGATTGCCCGGCAAGGGCTCAGCGACACCTGCGCATCGGCCTGCGCCAGCCATTGCAGGTGGTCATGCCAGTCGCCCAAGGCGCTTTGCGCTCGTTTGAGCCTGAGCTGCGCCGCCTTGCTCAGGCGACTTTGTGCCGGATAGGTTTCAGCGGCGTAACGCACACGCTTGATCAGCAGGCGCAGGCGATGGCGGTCATGCGCCGGATCGCGCAACGCGCGGGCCAGCTGTCGCTGCTGGCGTCGCAAACGACGCCGGATGCGCTTGTCAACGTCATTCAATTGGCCTTGCCTGGCTGCTTCACGCCAATTCGCCGGCCAGCCGTCGAGCAACAGCATCAGGTCGGCCAACTCACGGCTGCTGGCAATGGCAGCGTAACCTGCGGCGCGCTGCGCCTCATCGGCAGGCGCCAGATGCACCAGGCCCAGACGCGCCAGCTCGGCCACCAACACCTCACGGTCACGCAGCGGTCCGCTGAGGCGCCCCAGCACTGCGGCGCCCTGCTCCAGTGCATCCACAGCCGGCAGACCGCGCAGCGGACGCAACAGGCTGCGCAATTGCCGCAGGGCAATGCGCAGGTCGTGCAATGCCTCGGTGTCGGTGCAGTCGGCCAGTCGCGCCTGACAGGCATATATCCGCACCTGCAGAGCCAGGACACGCTCCAAACAATGTTCGATGAAATCGCTCATGCTCGCTCCTCTCAAACGGCGATGCGCCCAGGCCGATAGCCCTCTCACGTACTCACACAAGTGGCCCAAAGGCCGTTGAAAAACCACCTGCCAACGGTCGCTAACGCGACAGACGCCAGGGCAATGCGCTGCGCAACTCACTCAAGGCCTGCCGCAGAGCGTCACGCGAACCGGGCTCGCCGGCATAGCGCTGCTGCTCGAAGCAACGGGCAAATGTCTCGATCTGCGCCGCCTGCTCAGGCAACTGCCGCGCCGCGCGCAACGCAAAGGAGCGTGCGCCCTCACCCGCTTCTAGGCGCACGTCATGGCGCGCCAGCAGCCGCTCGAACCGGCGAAAAGCCTGGCGTTGCGGATCAGGTCGTTGCTGCCAGGGCTTGAGCAAGCACAGCGCCAGCAGGCCAATCAGAAGGCTTCCAGTGCCCACCAGAGCGAGCGCCAGACGCTGCCAGTCGAAGCTGCCGAACCAGTTCTGCAGCAGTTTCAGCTGCTGCTCGCCCTGGTAACCCAGCACCCAGCGCTGCCAGCCGTAATTGAGGTTCTCCCAGCTCATGCGCAGCTGATTGAGCCAGGCCAGCTCACGGTAGCGCAGCGGCGAGAAGGGCTGGTCATCGAGAAAGCCATCCTCCTCGGTCAGGGCCTCTTCCAGACCTTGTTCGATACGTTCCGGCGCGACCTGAAAGGTCGGATCGACGCTGCGCCAGCCTTGCCCCGGCTGCCAGTACTCGACCCAGGCATGGGCGTCGAACTGGCGTACCTGGACGTAGTTGCCACTGGGATTGAGCTCGCCGCCCTGATAACCGGCGACCACCCGCGCGGGAATACCTGCGGCCCGCAGCACGAAGGTCATGGCGCCGGCATAGTGCGCGCAGAAACCGCGCCGGGTGTTGAACAGGAAGTCGTCGATGCTGTCGCTACCCAGAGGCTGCGGGCGCAGGGTGTAGACGTACGGTTCACGGTTGAAATGCTGCAGCACTGCCGCCACCAGCGCGTCGCTCTGTGGATACTGCGCCTTCAGTTCAGCCGCCCAGGCGCGACTGCGCGGGTCGCCCTGCTGAGGCAATTGCAACGCCTGACGAATACCTGGCGGTTCGGCCTGCGCCTGCCGCGCGGCCTCTGGCCAGGAGCGCACCTGGTACAGCAGTGGCCGATCTACCGGTCTTAGCCGTTGCCAACGGAAGTCGTTCATCATCCGCCCGCTGTCCTGCGCCATCTCGCCGACATCCAGGGCGTACAGCCAGCGCTTGCCGCTGGGCTGCATGATGATGCTGTAGTCGAGCGGCGCGCCGGCCTTGCTCCACTGCGGAGCGACGGGCACATCAGCGTAGCCGGACTGCGACCAGCGCCTGCCATCGAAGCGCTCCAGCGTCAGAGCACGCCAGTACAGTTGCCCTCTTGGCGGCACTTCACTCTCGAAACTGGCGCGAAAGGCCAGTGCCGAGGAACGACTGAGCTCGGCGATATCAGCCGGCTCCATGCTGTCCGACAGCCCGGTGACGCCCTTGTCGCTGGGCAGTGGCAGCGACCACAGCGGCCCCATGCGCGGAAAGAACACGAACAGCACAAGCATCAGCGGCACCGCTTGCAGGACCAGGCCACCAGCCAGGCGCAGAGGCGGCCAGGGGCGCTCAGCAAAACCACTGTGCTGCAGGCCGACCAGCGCGGTCAGCAACGCCGTGACCGGCAGCAGGCTGTAGAGCGCGGCCAGAATGCCGTCCTCGAACAGATACGCGGTCACCACGCAGAAGAAACCCAGGAAGATCAGCACCAGCGCATCACGCCGCGTGCGCATCTCCAGCAGCTTGAGGGTGAAGGTAGCGATCAGCAGCACCGACGCTGCATCCAGCCCCACCAGGGTGCCGCGCGAAAGCAGGATGCCCGCCAGCACCAGCAGCACCAGGCCACCCTTGGCCCAGCCATTGGGATAGCGTGCACGCATGCGAAAGATCTGCACGCGCCAGCCGGCAGCGCCCAGCCATAGCGCGATCATCCACAGCGGCAGATGCACCAGATGCGGCACGATCACCAGCACCTGGGCGACCAGCAACCAGGTCAGGGCAATTCTCGGGATACCCGGCAGGCTGCTCATGCGCGCGCTCCGAACAACGCCAACGCGCGCAGGCAGGCATCGCGATGACCTTCACCTTAATCCGGGGCGATCACCTGCCCGGGCAATTGCAGGCCGAACGCCTGTTGCCGCTCGGTGAACTGCAGCACCCAATGGCAGAGCAGCGACAGACGCATTTCGCTGTCGCCCCCCAGGCTGTCGAAGTCCAGCCACAGATCGCGGCCGCTGAGCATGGCGAAATCCTTGACCAGCAGGCCCTGGCCACGTGAATAGGCCTTCCAGTCCAGACGCCGTTTCGAGTCGCCTGGCTGATACTCGCGCAGGCCCTGGAAATCATCGGCGCCCTGGCCGCGGGCACGCATGCCCTCTTCCTCCTCGTCGCCCAGGCCCGCCGACAACGGCAACGCCCCCTCCAGCGGCCGCGGGTAGACCAGCACCGCCTGATCCAGATCGACCCAGCTCCAGGCCACCAGCAAGCCCAGCGGGAAACGACTCTCCACCCGTAGGCGCTCGGGCCGTAGCCAGCCACGCCGCACGGCTGGCTGGCTCAGTTCCACTTCGGTCTGCCCCTGGCGCGGCACGTCGCGCACCACCAGATCAGAGGGTGGCCAGCCCAGCGCCACGGCCTGGCGCTCACGCTCGGGGCTCTCCAGGCGTACGCGAAAACGCGCATGTTCGCCGACGAACACCGCACCACCACCACCGGCCTTGAGCACCAGCCCGGCCAGGTTGCGGTAGGTATGCAAGATGGTGACGACGAACACCGATACCAACAGGAAGGTCAGGCCGTAGGCCAGGCTGTTCTGGTAATTGATGCCCACCAGCAGCATCAGCAGCAGGGCCACGGCAAAGACCGCCCCTACCCGGCTGGGCAGAATGAAAATGCGCCGCTGATTCAGGCGCACGCTGGCCGCTGGCGGAATACGCCTGGCCAGCCAGCGCCGCCAGAGCGGCTTCAGCGCTGCACGCATCAGAGCGCCGGCACTTCGCGCAGCAGCCATTGCACCAGACTGCCGCCACCGTGACCGGTGGGGTCGGCGCGCTCGCGCAGGCGATGCCCCACCACCGACGGCAGCACTGCTTGCACGTCTTCGGGAATGACGTAATCACGCTCGGCCAGCAAGGCCCAGGCCCGTGCAGCAGCCAGCAACGCCAGACTGGCGCGCGGCGACAAGCCCCAGGCGAACTGCGGCTGGCTGCGCGTCGCCTCGACCAGGCGCAGCACATAGTCGATCAGCGCATCGCTGGCACGCACCTTGGGCACTTGCGCCTGCAGGCGGGCCAGTTCGGCATGGTCGAGAATGGATTCCATGCGCGGCA
>CAMPIF010000412.1 GCA_946886245.1 Ectopseudomonas composti
CCCTGGCGGTGCGTGACGACTCGCCTTACAAGAACCTCGACGATGTGGTGCGGGCGCTGAAGAAGGACCCGAAAAGCATCGTGGTTGGCGGCGGCGGCAGTGTCGGCGGTCAGGGCTGGGTGAAGATCGCCCTGCTGGCCCGCGCGGCGGGTGTCGATCCGCGCGAGCTGCGTTACGCCGCGTTCGAGGGCGGCGCCGAGCACTACATGGCGCTGATGGGCGGCCACGTGGACCTGGTCACTGGCAGCGCAAGCGAGATCCGCGCGCAGCAGGGCAACAAGATCCGTACCCTGGCGATCTTCAGCGAAGAGCGTCTGGGCGGCGATCTGGCCTCGATTCCCACCGCCCGCGAGCAGGGTTACGAGATCCAGTGGCCACTGATTCGCGGCTACTTCCTCGGCCCGGACGTGACAGAGCAAGACGTGGCCTGGTGGCAGGAGCGCTTCGCCAAGCTTGCGGCCTCCAGCGACTTCCAGGCCTACCTCGCCGACCGCGATGTACTGCCTTACTACGTGACCGGGCCGGAGCTGGATGCGCTGGTCAAGCGTCAGGTTGCCGAGTACCGCAAGCTCGGTCGCGAGTTCGGCCTGGTCGAGTAACGAAGTTCCCATGCGCCGTCCCTGACGGCGCAGCGTTCTGGAGCGCATCCACATGCATGACCGTATCTTTGCGGGGGTGACCCTGCTGCTTTGCTGCATCCTGGGTTTTTTCGCCTGGGGCTACAGCGCCCCGTTTGCCTACGAGCCGGTCGGGCCCAAGGCCTTCCCGCTGCTGCTGTTACTGCTGATCGCCTGTGCCTGCCTGCAACTGCTGCTCAAGCCGGCCGGTGAGGTGCAGGGCGAAGAGCCACCCTTGAACCGCCAAGTGATGATCAAGGCGCTGGTCTTTCTCGGCCTGATGATCGGCTATGCGGTGCTGTTCGAATCGCTCGGTTTCATCCCCGCCAGCGTGCTGTTCGGCATCGGCATGGCGCGTCTGTATGGCGGCAGCTGGCTGCACAGCCTGATCAGTGGTGTGGTGTTGGCCATCGGCCTCTACCTGCTGTTCGACAAGGCGCTGGCCGTACCCCTGCCGCTTGGCATCCTTTCGACCCTGGAGAGCTGAACCCATGGATACTCTCGGTTATCTCGGCCATGGCTTCGGCGTGGCGCTGAGCCCCTACAACCTGCTTACTGCCCTGTGCGGGACCCTGATCGGCACGGTCGTCGGTCTGCTGCCCGGGTTGGGCCCCATCAACGGCGTGGCCCTGCTGATTCCGGTCGCCTTCGCCTTGGGGCTGCCGCCGGAAACCGCATTGATCCTGCTTGCTGCGGTGTACCTGGGTTGCGAATACGGCGGCCGTATTTCCTCGATCCTGCTGAACATTCCGGGTGAGGCCTCTGCGGTGATGACCACCCTCGATGGTTACCCGCTCGCGCGTCAGGGCCAAGCCGGTGTCGCACTGTCCCTGTCGGCCTGGAGCTCGTTCATCGGCGGCCTGATCGCCACCGCTGGTGTCGTCCTGTTCGCGCCGCTGCTGGCCAAGTGGGCGGTTGCGTTCGGCCCCGCTGAATATTTCGTGCTGATGGTGTTCGCCATCACCTGCCTGGCCGGGATGGCCGGCAACAAACCCTTGAAAACCGCTGTCGCGGCGCTGATCGGTCTGCTGCTTTCTTGCGTAGGCATCGACGCCAACAGCGGCGTCTACCGCTTCACCTTCGGCAGCCTGGGCCTGGCCGATGGCATCCAGTTCGTGGTGCTGGTGCTGGGGCTGTTCTCGGTCAGTGAGCTGCTGGTGCTGCTCGAACGTACCCATCATGGGCAGAAGGCGATCAAGGCCAGCGGGCGCATGCTGTTCAGCATGAAGGAGGGCGGCTTCGTGTTTGCCACCAACCTGCGCAGCGGCGTGGTCGGCTTCGTGCTCGGCGTGCTACCGGGTGCCGGGGCGACGCTGGCCAGCGCGGTGTCCTACATGAGCGAGAAGCGCCTGGCGGTGAAAGACAACAAGTTCGGCAACGGCGACCTGCGCGGTCTGGCCGCACCGGAAACCGCCAACAGCGCGGCTGCCTGCGGCTCCATGGTGCCGATGCTGACTCTCGGCGTACCGGGCTCGGGCACCACGGCAGTGATGCTCGGCGCCCTGACGCTGTACAACATCACGCCGGGGCCGCTGTTGTTCCAGAACCAGCCGGACATCGTCTGGGGCCTGATTGCCTCGTTGTTCGTCGCCAACATCATGCTGATCATCATGAACGTGCCGATGATCAAGGTCTTCACCAAGGTGCTGGCCGTGCCTTACTGGGCGCTGGTACCGGCGGTGGCGATCATCACTGCCATCGGCGTGTACGCGGTGCATGCGACCACCTTCGACCTGTACCTGATGATCGCCATCGGCCTCTTCGGCTACGTCATGCGCAAGCTGGACTTCCCGCTGTCGGCGATCCTGCTCGGTTTCATCCTCGGCGGCATGATGGAGCAGAACCTGCGTCGCGCATTGTCCCTGTCCAGCGGTGATCTCGGTATCCTGTACGCCAGCCCGATCACCTGGGTGGTCTGGGGCCTGGTGGCGGTGATGATCGTGCTGCCATTCTGGCGCGCCTGGCGTGCGCGTCGTCAGCAGGGCCGCGCCGCCAGCGTGGCCTGATTCGGAGGGTTGGCATGCGTATCGTGATACCGGATGACTATCAGCGGGTCGTTCAACAGCTCGATTGTTTCAGCTTGTTGGAGGGCTTCGATGTCCGCCTGTATCACGATGCCGTCAGCGATCCGCAGGTGCTGGCCGAGCGCTTCGCCGATGCCGAGGCGCTGGTGCTGACCCGCGAGCGCACGCGTATCGATGCCGCGCTGTTGGCACGTTTGCCCAGGTTGAAACTGATCAGCCAGACCGGGCGAGCCGGCCCGCATCTCGACCTGCAGGCCTGCCGCGAGCGCGGCGTGACCGTCGCCGAGGGCACCGGCTCGCCGATCGCGGCGGCCGAGCTGACCTGGGCGCTGATCCTCAATGCCCGGCGGCAGTTGCGCGAGGCCATCAACGGTCTGTATGCCGGGCACTGGCAGGTCAACCTCGGCCAGCGTCTGTATGGTCAGACGCTGGGCATCTGGGGTTACGGCAAGATCGGCCAGCGCCTGGCGCGTTATGCGCGCGCCTTCGACATGCGTGTGCTGGTGTGGGGCAGCGAGGCCTCGCGCCAGGCCGCCATCGCCGATGGCTACGAGGCTGCGCCGACGCGCGAAGCCTTCTTCGAGCAGGTCGACGTGCTCAGCCTGCACCTGCGTCTGGTGCCCGCCACCCGGCACTGCGTGGGCGCTGCCGACCTGGCGCGAATGAAACCTGACGCGCTGCTGGTCAATACCAGCCGCGCCGGGCTGATCGCCCCCGGGGCGCTACTCGACGCGCTGGACCTTGGCCGGCCTGGTCAGGCAGCGCTGGATGTGTTCGAGCAGGAGCCGATCCTGCAGGCCGATCATCCGCTGCTGACCCATCCGCGCGTGCTCTGTACACCGCACCTGGGCTATGTCGAAAAGCACAGCTACGAAGCCTACTTCGGCGAGGCTTTCGCCAATGTCAGGGCGTTTGCGCAAGGATGACGGCCTGAGCGCTGCGGCAAGGATTATCGAGGCAGAGTCCGAATCCTCCTCGGCGTTCTATCGCATCAGCTCAACGCATCGATCTGCAGCGTGTCTGCAGCGGGCTTTTGAGCGAATCACCGAGTTGGATGCAGGCCTCTGCCAGGTATTTCGGTAGGATCGCACCTGGGTTCAGAAATGGAGATAGGGATGCACTCGTCCGAGCGGCTGAAGGGGATCGATGTCTTTGTGGCTGTCGCTGATTCTGGCAGCTTCAGTGCTGCTGCCGAACGCCTCAATCTCACCGGCTCTGCCGTCAGCAAAAGCGTGGCACGGCTGGAGGAGCGCTTGGGCTCGCGGCTGTTCAATCGCACCACCCGTTCGCTGGCGCTCACCGATGCCGGAGTCCTGTTCTACAGAACCTGCACATCGGTTCTGTCCGAGCTGGAAGAGGTCGAGCATGCGCTCGTCAGCGAGGAACACGAGCTCCATGGCAAGGTCCGCATAGACCTGCCGGCCTCCTACGGTCGCCTCCATGTGCTGCCGTTGATCATGGATTTTGTCCGTCTGCACCCCATGCTTCAGCCGCATATCTCGTTCACTGATCGGTTCATCGATCCTGTTTACGAGAACATCGATATCGTCGTTCGCATCGGTGGCCCGGATACCTGGCCGGCCAATCTGGGGCATGAGTATTTCGGTGCGCAGCGCCTGATCTTCTGCGCATCGCCCGCGTACCTGCGGCGCTGCGGCTGTCCGGAAACACAGGATGATCTGGATAACCACCAGTGCATCGGTTACGTGCAGAGCGATGGTTTGGTCAGCCCATGGTTCTTCAGGGG
>CAMPIF010000413.1 GCA_946886245.1 Ectopseudomonas composti
TCGCCCAAGCCATAGCTGAGCAGCGTGGTGCGCACGGTATCGGTTCCGGCGCCGACTGCCTCGATCACCTGATCGCCGAGGTCGTCGACGACATAGATGTCGTTGCCCAGACCACCGAGCATGACATCGGCACCGAGACCGCCATTCAGGGTGTCGTTGCCTGCGCCACCGTCGAGGATGTCGTTACCGGCCAGACCGTTGAGCACGTCATTGCCGCCCAGGCCGAGGATATGGTCGTCCAGCGCGGTGCCGTTGAGCGTATTGGCCGCATTGGTGCCCATGATCACCGCACTGGCCACCACTGCGGTGGCCGCCGAGGTCAGCGACTCGACGGTGCCGCGGTTGTCGGTGTAGCTGACCTGCACCCGCACCTGCTGGCCGGCCTGAGCCGCCGTCAGGGTGAAGGACTGCGCGGTGGCGCCAGCGATAGCGCTGAAACTATCGCCGCTGCCGACCTGCCACTGGTAGGCGAAGGTCACCCCGACCAGACCATCGGCATCGGCGATCTGCGCGGCGGAAGCGATCAGCACCTGGCCGACGCTGGGCGAGGCGTTGCTGAGTTGCGGCAACCCGGTGGGTGCATCGTTGACGTTGAGCACCGGCGCGGTGACCTCAGACACCAGGCTTTCCGGGTTACCCCAGTCGTCGTTGAAGCTGACCACCACACGCAGCGCCAGCCCAACCTGGGCGTCACCGGGCTGGAAGCTCTGCCCCGTGCCGACCTGCACCCACTCACCGGCCACCAGCGCCTGCCAGGCGTAGCTGAGCACGGCGAACTCGGTGCCATTGGGGTCGCTGACGGTGGCGACTGCCAGCAACATGTCGTCCTCGGCCGGCGCCATGTTGCTGATCGACACCGTGCCCTCGGCCGGCCGATCGATCAACCAGACCACCTGGTCGGCGAACTGCAGCCGTTCGATGTTGCGGATCAGGTCGGAGCCGTCGGTGCCGACGTTGTCAACCACCAGATAGCTGCCAGTGCCGTCGAACGTCTCGATCATCTCGTAGTTGGCGAACGCGCCGCTGAACACTGCGGTGTCGATATCGCCCTGCTGATTGCCGTCGAGAATCTCGCGCACGATATGCAGCTGGCTCGGGTTGATCTCACCGCTGAACAGCCGTGCCTGGATGTCCTTCATGCTATCGGCGCTGAACAGCTCGATACTCGGGTCGAGCGTGCTGCGCACGCTGATGCGTACGTTGAGCCAGGCGTCACCATCGATCACATCGTTGCCGGCACGGCCCTCGATCACGTCGTTGCCACCGCCGCCGAGGATGATGTTGCCGCCGCTGAATACCACCGGGTCGTTGGCATCATTCGGGTTGTCGCGTGGCTCGGCCATCATCCCGAGCACGGCCTCCAGCCCGGCGATACGGTTCATCCCGGAGAGGGTCAGCTCGTGGTTGAACAACGAGTTCTCGCCGGCCGTGGTGTCCTCCACGCGGTCGTCGCCGAACAGCTGATCGTCGTGAATCCAGCCGGACAGGCCTTCGACCTGATCGAAGCGGTCACGCAGGATGTCCTCGAAGTCGGTGGCGAATATCGGCGTGTTCAGATCGGAATAGGCCGCCAGGCCATTGCCCTTGTGGATGGCCCAGTCGAAGCCCCACATGCCCTCGTTACGATGGACGCCTGGGCCCTGGACCATGATGTCGTCGCCGGACTCGCCGTCGTAGTCGTTGTCGTTGCCGCCCCCCATCATCACGTCATGGCCGATGATCGGGCTGTTGAAGAACAACTCCGAGTTGTCGCCGGCCAGGGTGTCGAAACCGGCACCGCCCTCCAGCCAGTCGTCGCCCTCGTTGCCGAGGATGAAGCTCGGCCCGTCGCCGCTGAAGACGAAGTCATCGTCACGCCCGCCGAAGATCTCCTTGCCGTCCGGCCCGCCATAGATGAAGTCCTTGCCGGCGCCACCGAACACCAGGTCGAGGCCGGGGCCGGTGTGGATCACGTCGTTGCCATCATCGCCATGGATCACATCGGCATCGCCGATATCGGTGATGATGTCGTCACCGGTGCCGCCGAAGATATGGTCGATGCCGTAACCGCCTTCCAGCCGGTCGTTACCGCCGTCGCCCCAGAGGGTATCGTCACCGGCCCCGCCGATCAGGATGTCATCTCCGTTGGTGCCGCCCAGTACCACATGGGCATCGCCGGTGTAGCGCAGGTAATTGCTATCCGGTCCGGCTGTGCCTGGATTGTCGCGAATGACCAGTGGCGCCAGGGCGTCGAGGACCGGATTGCTGCCCACCGGGTCGGCCTCCTGCTGACGGTTCATGTCCAGTTCGAGGATATGATCGACGCGCTGGAACAGCGTCCCCGGCAGGTGCGAGGCATTGGGATCGCCCAGGTCGGTGTTGCGCATCACCAGCGCGGCGAAGCTGTTGGCCTCCAGTTCGTTGAGCAGGTTCATGCCCTGGGTACGGCTGAGGTAGTAGAACCGGTCGCCGTTCTGCAGGTTCTCCATCTGCACTTCGAAGACGAAGTTGAAGGTGGAGCCGAGAATGCCGCCGAACGGCATGTTCTGCTCGGCCAACCCGCCGATCCAGAAGTCCACCAGATCCAGCCCGCCCTTGTTCACGGCATACTCGCCGCGCGCGTTGAGGAAGTCATCGCGGTCCGCCGGTGCGCCCGCTCCTCCCAGTACCAGTGCCATGGCGGCATCGCGCTTGGCCTCCAGGGTGGTGGCCGAGGTGATGCTGCTGTGTGTGCCGTAGGCGGCGATAAAGTTGATGATCGAAGCCGGCATCTTGATGTTCAGGGTGAAGTCGATCCAGCTGTCGTAAGGCTTGAGCTGGCTATCGCCGGTCATTTCGTAGAACTGCGCACGGGCGTTGTTCAGCGAGGGAACCCCGGTGTCGCGACCACGGGCGATATTGATCGCCGCCAGGTCCAACGGCAGGCCCACCAGGTTGTTGCGCAGCGCCTCGGTGACGAATTCGTCGATCTCGTTGCCGGTCTGCCGGGTCATGCCGCGGATGATCGAGCCTGCGGCCTGATCGGCGCTGAGGGTACCGCCCTGGGTGAACTCGATGGGATTGAGGAAGGCCTCGATCAGGCCGATGTCGCTGGACTGCATGCTGTTGTCCAGACGCGCCACCGTCTCGTTGAGCATGGAGTGACCGAAGCGGTACACCACATGGGCAAACTCGGCAACGATGGCCGGATCGATATCCGCCGTGTTGGAGAATACGAACACGTCCACCAACGGCTGCACGGTGCGGGCGAATTCCTCGAACACCAGGTGCTGGTACTGCATCTCGTTGACGAAACGCGCGGCCTGGAACAAGCGCTCGCCATTCCAGATCAGCCCGTCGACGCTTTCCGGCACAGACTCCACCGGCAGCAACAGCCATTCGTTGATAAAGGCCAGATCGCCGCTGTCGATAATGCTCTGCTTGTTGGCCTCGACCAGGCGATTGTGCTCGGAGTGGAACACATGGTGCACCGCAGTCAGGCCGATGTTCTCGTTGCCGCGGCCGTCACCCGTGATGAAGTGGGCATCGAGCAGTTCGTTGTCGTATTCGAGGTTGCGTCCGGTCATGGGGTTGACTGCCACGGCATTGCCGGCCACCTCATCGGCATCGGCCAGCAGTTGACCGCCGACTACTACCGGTACCGCGTTATGGGCGATATCGTCGAGGAAGGCATGGCCGGTGCGCACGGCCCCCTGGGTGCTGACGGGATTGTCCGGATCACCCTCCACCTGAACAGGCGGATTGCCCGGCATGATCAGCATGGCGAAACCATTCTCGCCACGGATGAACTGACCGTACTCGTCAGTGGCCAGCAGCGGCACGTTGGTCACGTCGGCATCGGTGAGTTCGATGCCGAGCATCTCGCGGGCCTGCGCCTTGATATCGGCCCAGGTAGCCAGGCCACCATTCTGGCCGTCGAGCATGTGCCCGGTAGCCACCGGCTTGCCGTCCACCATCACGTACTCGCGCAGGAATACCTGGTGCGAGGCGTGCGAGGTGTAGGTCTGGTTCTGGTCGATGAAGGGCGTGGTCTGGTTGGTGTGTTCGCGAATATCGTCAGCCGTGCCGAGAACGCCATCGGCACCGGGTTGGTTGGTAGCGCGAGTGAGCACCATGAAATTGCTCTGCGAACCCTCGACGTACAGCGGATCGTCCGGCTGCAGCGGGATGTATACAGTGCCACTGCCGCCCTTGTTGACCAGATCCAGGCCATGGTCGAAGAACTGGCCGAACAGGGTCATCCACGAGTTGAACGGCGCGGTCAGGCCTTCGTCCGGAGCGATATTGGGGATCAATACCGTGCCGTTCTCCACCACGATGCCAAACTCGTCCAGCAGCGTATCCAGCGCCGCAATCACCGCCGCCATGTTGCCCAGGCTCTGGTCGACGATCAGG
>CAMPIF010000414.1 GCA_946886245.1 Ectopseudomonas composti
GTATCAACCATGTCTCGCAACAAGTCCCAGTGCACGGCCAGCCTGCTGACCCTGAGCGCAGGTGCCGCCAGCGCCACCGAACTGCTCGCACTGGGCGCCGATGGCAAGTTGTTCAAGGTCGATGTTGCCAGCCTCAAGGTCACCGCCAGCATGGCCGTCAGCGGCGCCAGCGACCTGCGCGGCCTGGATGTGCGCCCGGCCAGCGGCCAGGTCTACCTCCTCGGCGGCACCGATCAGCTTTACACCCTGGACGCAGTCAGCGGTAAGGCCACTGCAGGCAGCAAGCTGCAAACCGCGTTGCCAGGCAGCGGCCAGGCCGTGGTCGACTTCAACCCGGTGGCCGACCGCCTGCGCCTGATGAGCCCGGACGGCACCAACCTGCGGGTAAATGTCGATAGCGGTGAAGCGGCCGTGGACGGCAAGCTTGCCTATGCCACCGACGGTCCCTACGCCGGCAAGCAGGCACAAGTCGTTGCAGGCGCCTACACCAACTCCTATGCCGGCACGAAGAGCACCGCGCTGTACAACATCGACCTGGCCAGCAGCAGCCTGATACTGCAGAACCCACCAAACGATGGCGTGCAGCAACTGGTCGGCAAGGTCGCCGATGGCCTCGAAGCGGCCGCCATGGACATCGCCAGCGATGGCATGGGTGGCAACATGGCCTATGTACTGACCGGCAAGACCCTGCACCAGCTGGATCTGGCCAGTGGCAAGCCCACCACCCTGGGCGACGTCGCCGACCTGCCGGACGGCATCATTGATATCGCCGTACTGCCCGCGAAGTAAGATGAAAAAAGGCTGCGCCCACTGGACGCAGCCTTTCGTTCAACGCGCGCGCAAAACAGGCGTCACTGCTCGGCGAATACCTCATCGAACAGATCGTTCATCGCCTTGAATGCCCGCGCGGCGACCACCGGGTGGTATTCGTTGCGCCCCGGCACGTTGGCCTTGGGATTGGTGAACGAGTGCACGGCGCCGCCGTAGCTGACCAGTTGCCAGTCGGTCTTGGCCGCCTTCATCTCGGCGACGAAGCCGTCGACCTGCGCCTGCGGTACAGCGGGGTCATCGGCCCCATGCAGCACCAGTACTGGCGCCTTGATGTTCTTGGCATCTGCCGGGTTGGGCGTATCCAGATTGCCGTGGAAGGATACGAAGCCTTTCAGCGGCGCCCCGGAACGGGCGAGTTCCAGCACCGTGCCTCCACCGAAGCAGAAGCCGATGGCGCCCAGCTTGCTGAGGTCCAGTGCCACTTCGCCGTTCTGCGCCTTGAGCACCTCGACTGCAGCCTGAGCACGCTTGCGCATCAGCGGGCGATCTGCGCGCACGGCAGTGGCCGCAGCCCCCGCCTCTTCGGCATTACCGGGACGGATGGATTTGCCGTACATGTCGGCGAGAAACACCACGTACTTGTCGCCCGCCGCACGCGCGGCCTTGGCTACGGTATCGTCGTTCACGCCCATCCAGTTGGGAACGGCGAGCAGCCCGGGGCGCGGCGTGGTGACCGAATCGTCATAGACCAGTACGCCTTCGAAGGCTTCGCCATCGATTTCGTACGCAACGGTCTTGGTCACGACGGCCGCCTCGGCAAGACCGGCGAATGCGGCGCACAACAGGGGAACCAGTGTCTTCTTCTGCATGGTGAGGCCTGCCCTTGGCATTGGTAGGCCCCTGACAATAGCCTCACCGTCGACAATCACCAAGTCGAGATGGGGCGGATTTCAGACAGGAGGTTTCAAGCGGCTGGTTGTTCGGCCCAGCGTTCCTTGATCTGCAGAATCTCGGGCAGGCAAGCGATGAACAGCTCGACCAGGCGTGGATCGAAGTGGCGCCCACTCTGTTCACGCAGGAAAACGACCGCATCCTCCACGGACCAGGCCTGCTTGTAAGGACGCACGCTGGTCAGCGCATCGAACACGTCAGCGATGGCGACGATGCGGCCTTCCAGGGGAATCTCCTCGCCACTCAGACCGTTCGGATAACCGCTGCCATCCCACTTCTCATGGTGCGACAGGGCAATGCGCTGCGCCGTGCGCAGCAGCCCCGAGCTGTGCTCGCCGATGATCCGTGCACCAATCTCCACGTGCTGGCGCATCACCTGCCATTCCGCATCGTCCAGCTTGCCCGGCTTGCGCAACACCGCGTCGGGAATACCGATCTTGCCGACATCGTGCATGGGCGCCGCATTGAGCAGTTCCTCGGCCGCGCTTTCGCTGAAGCCGGCGGCCAGCGCCAGCACCTTGGAGAAATGGCTCATGCGAATGACGTGCAGGCCGGTCTCGTTGTCCTTGTACTCGGCAGCCATGCCCAGGCGCTGGACGATCTGCAGGCGGGTCTGCTTGAGCTCATCGACACGTACCAGCGACAGATGAGTGCGCACCCGAGCACGCACGATGGGCGGACTGACGGGCTTGGTGATGTAGTCCACCGCGCCAACCTCGAAACCGCGCGCCTCATCCTCGACATCGCCCAGAGCGGTCACGAAGATCACCGGAATCGTCTTCAGCCGAGGACTGCCCTTGAGCTGCTCGCATACCTGGTAGCCGGTCATGCCCGGCATCATGACATCGAGCAGGATCAGGTCGGGCCGTTCACGCTCGGCCATTTCCAGCGCGCGCGCGCCCTCCTTGGCGAACAGCAGGCGATAGTCCTCCTGCAGGATATGGCGCAGCACCTGCAGGTTGGTGGGTTCGTCATCGACCAGCAGCAACAGCGGACGCGTATCGGCAGCCAGAGTCATGATGGGGTCGTTTCCTCGCCTTGCAGTTGTAGCAACAGTTGATCGAGCACCCGCAGGGCCTGATCGAAATCGAAGTCATCCAGCGCCTGACGCATATCGTTCAGAGCGGCGCCATAGGCCGTACCCCTGGCGGCCTGCTCCATCATGGCAAGGCTTTCATCATCCAGGCCGCCTCGCTGCAACGCCCGTCGCAGCTGACCGGCCTGTTCACGCAGCGAGCGCAGGTCGACAGCCGAGCGTTCAGCCGAAGATACGGCCTCCGGCACCTGCGGCACCACCTCCCTGACGGTCAGAAGAGCCTGCTCGAGTTCCGCGATCAGTGCAGGCAAGGCTTGCTCGTCCTGCGCCTGAAACGCCCGCTCGACCAACTGCCCCAAACCGGCCAGGCTGCCCATCGCCAGATTGCCGGCGGCACCGTGCAGTCGATGCGCGAGCGCCTCACCCTCGTGCCAGTCGCGCGCCGCCAGCAGTTGGCTGAGGCGCGCCGCCAGATCATGCTGTTCGGCAATGAAGGTATTGATCGCCTGCGCCATGCGTAACGGCCCGCCCCACAGGCTGCTGCCACGGACCCAGTCGAACAGGCCATCGTCGGCAACACGGGTGGCACTGACCACTGCGCTGGGTACATCGGTCAGCCCGAGCAGTCGGGCGATTTCCCAGAGCAGCGCGTTGACATCCAGTGGCTTCGAAGCAAAGCCATTCATGCCCGAGTCCAGCGCTGCCTGACGATCCTGGTCGAGCACGCTGGCGGTCAGCGCAATGATCGGAGTCGGCTCGCGTACCGCGGCGGCTTCCAACTGACGAATCCGCCGCGAGGCTTCCAGGCCGTCGACACCCGGCATCTGCACATCCATCAGGATCAGATCGAAACGTTGCTCGGTGAAAGCCTGCAGCGCGCCTGCACCATCGGCGACGCAGTGCACGCGATGGCCGAAATGCTCCAGGGTCAGTTGCAGCAGTTCGAGGTTCTGCGGCACGTCATCGGCCGCAAGAATGTTCAACTGCCCCAGCTCAGGCAGCACGGCACGTTGCTGCGAGGCCAGACGCTTGCCGGCACGCAGCGGCAACTCGACGCTGAAGCAGCTGCCCTGCCCTTCGGTGCTTTCGACCCGCAAGCGCCCCCCCATCAACTCGACCAGTTGCCGGGAAATGGTGGTGCCGAGGCCGGTACCGCCAAAGCGCCGGCTCATCGAGGCATCAGCCTGAGCGAAAGGCTCGAAAATCTTCTCCAGCCGGTCGGCTGCGATACCGATGCCGGTGTCCTTCACCGCCAGGCGCATTGCGCCCGGCTCACCCGTCACTTTCAGGCGAACCTCGCCGTGCAGGGTGAACTTGACCGCATTGCCGAGCAGATTGATCAGGACCTGTTGCAAACGCAGCGGGTCGCCGCAGAAGAACTCGTTGATCGTTGCCGGGTAATCCAGATGCAGCTGCAGGCCTTTGCTCTCGGCCGTCAGCCGCTGCGTCGCGAGCACCTGCTCGCACAGCTCGCGCAGGGAGAAATCCAGTTGTTCCAGTTCGATGGCACCACGGTCGAGCTTGGCCGTGTCGAGGATGTCATTGAGCAAACCCAACAACGAACGCGACGAATGCTGCACGGTGCTCAGATGGCGACGGTGCTC
>CAMPIF010000415.1 GCA_946886245.1 Ectopseudomonas composti
TGCTGCCGTTGCCGGAAACCACCTGGCCGCCGGTGGGCAGGTCGGCGGCGAAGGCCGAGCCGGCCAGCACAAGGCTCGCCGCCACTACCGCACCGGCGCCCTTGCCACGTTTGCGGGCGTGTTCGTGGGCGACGGCCCAGGTGCCCAGGGCGTGGTTCCAGATTAGAGCGTAGCTGCGGTTCATGGGTGTCCCCTTATCAATCGTCTGGCTGCGGAGTGTTGCGTTTCGGCCCTGCGGTGTAACCATCAAGGGTTGCAGCGTTAGAAGAAGCGCACCACCTGCGCCCATAGGCGCGGGCTGCGGTCGACATCGCTCTGCGGGTCGCTGTTGCCCAGTTTCCAGGCGGTCACGGCGCTGACCTGCCAGCCGTGGGCCGCCCAGCGTGCGCCCAGGCCTGCGCCGGAAAGGCTGCGATGATTTTCGCCGGAGGCCCAGGTGTCCTTGTTCAGGCGCACCTGGCCATGGTCGACGAAGGTACTGAGCTGCCAGGCATCGGTCAGCGCATAGCGCAGTTCGAGGTTGGCCAGCCAGCCCTGGTCGCCGGAGGCTTCGCCTTGCGGGTAGGCGCGCACGCCGTAGGCGCCGCCCAGGTAGAGCTTTTCCGAACTGTCGAGGTTGCCGTCGGCCCATTGGCCTTGCAGCTGGGTGTACAGGCTGAAGCGCTCGCTCAGGCGTTGCAGGCGAACCAGGCTGGGGTTGAGCTTGTGGAAGCGACCGGCCGTGCCGGCGGTGAGGTCGTCGATACGCTGCGCAGTGGCGTCGTCGAGGTTCAGGCTGCCCTGGCTCCAGGCCAGGGCGAAGCTGTTGATGCCACCGCCGAGCAGGGTGTCGCGGCTGTTGCCGTTGAGCGTCAGGATGACCACGCGCGAGCGTTTTTCGCTCTTCTGGTCGAACAGGTCGATGTCGTCCTGCAGACGCTTGTCGTCGAACTGGGCCTGCGCATAGAGATTGAAATCCCGCGAGCGCACCAGCGGTTGCAGGGCGAAGACGCTGGCGATGCGCGCATTGCCATGGGCATCGAGGTCTTCGAAGTCCTTGGCCAGCTCATAGTCCATGTCCGAATAGGCCACGCCGAGCTGAGTCGACCAGGGGCCGACAGGCAGCTGATAGGCGATGCGGCCGTAGTTCTGCTCTTCGTCCGAACCCATGGCGCGCAGGGTCAGGCGGTCACCCAGCCCCAGCGGGCTATTGAGGTCGAGGGTGCCGCCGAGGCGGTACTGACCGGTGAAGCGGTTGCCGTAGTTGTCGGCGTCGATGGCGCCGGATAACAGCGATGCGCGCTCGATATTCACCAGCAGGTCGGTGGTGCCGGTACTGGTGCCGGGGCGCAGGGTGGACTTCACCTCGACACCGGGGGTGTCCTGCAGCAGCAACAGGCTGCGTTCGAGCGGCCTGCCCTGCACCGCGTCGCCGGCCTGTAGTGCCGCCAGGGGCGTGAGGGCGCTGCCACTCAAGCCGGCCTGATCGTTGATCTGCACTTGGCCATAGCGGCCTTCGAGCACGGCGATCGTGACCCTGCCGCCGTCGATCTCCTGGGCCGGCAGGTATGCACGTGCCAGCGGGTAACCGCGCTCGCGGTAGTAGCGGGTGATGCGATTGGCAGCGCCCTGCAGTTCGCCAAGTAGGAGCGTGCGATCCTGCAGATCATCGAGCAGCGGCAGCAACTGCTCGCTGGGGATGGCGCTGTTGCCCTCGAGGATGAAGCCCGTGACCTGCAGGCTCGGCCCGGCGCCTTGCACCTGATCAGTGGGGGCATCGGGCAGATTGAGGTCTATGGATTGCCGCTCGGGTAACTGCAGAGGCTTCTGGTCGAGGCCTTGCTGAGTCTGACCGGCGTCCGGCGCTACAGCTGCCAGAGCCGGGTTGGCAAGGATATTCCCTGCAGCCAGCAAGGCGACGGACAACAGGCTCGTGGCAACACGCATGGCGATCAGCTTCCTTGTGGGAGACGGCTGCCCAGGCCTGAGTGATCTGTGTAGGCCAGAGACAAAGTTGAAGAATAGGGAGTGTGACGTGGATGCAGCTTGATAGAACTTGCGGTGTTTGCCTCAGCCCTCCAGGCCTAGGGCGATATCCAGGCATTGCGTGGCGTCACCCGACCAGGGCGGCTGGCGATAGAGCTCATAGCCGCCCTGAGGAACGAAACGCTCGCCGGAACGTTCCGGCCAGGCGACAGCGAGGGTGCGATAGGCCGCGAACACCTGATTGTATGGGGCTTGATGTTGCAGGCAGGCATAACGTCCGGCTGGCCGTCTCACCCGGCTCAGTGGGGCGTCACCGATGGGGAGTCCGAGATCGACTACTGCGCAGTCGTAGCGCACCAGGTCGTTGGGGGTGATCTCCGGGTTGTCGGTGATGGCGCCGATGGCCCTGGCGTTATCCAGTGGATAGCCGATACGTTGCAGCTCTTCGGCAAAGCGTTGCCAATGCTCCACGACTCGCGCATAGCTGCCGTAGAAACGCATGCTCAGCAACGCCAGATCGGGCAGGTGGATGACCTGCACCTCGGCCGCTCTGCGATATTCCTCGGCGGTGGCGGGGATGCTGGCCTGGCGCGCGAATTGACGGTACTGGGTGGGTGTCAGGGCAAACTGCCGATGGAAGGCACGGATGAAGGCCTCATGGCTGGAGTAGCCAACGGACAGGGCAATGGAAAGCACCGACTCCGGGTAGATCAACAGGTGAATCGCCGCGCGGTCGAGGCGGGTGCGACGAATGTATTCGCTGGGGCTTTCACCCATTACCTCGCGGAAAAGGCGCTGAAAGTGGAAGGTGCTCAGGCTGGCGCGAGCAGCCAGGCGATCAAGAGAGAGCGGCCGATCCAGGTGGGCCTCAATGTAGCGAATGGCTCGCAGGATGCGCCGGTCCTGCAACGCATGGGGCGGTGGCTTGTCCCGTTCGTAGGGGTTGCGCGGCCCCGCATGCGGGCGTTCGAACAGCAAGGCGCGCTCCTGCTCTGCCAGGCGCTGCTCCTGTACGTCTCGGGTGGCATTCATGGTCAGGGCGTGTCGTGCTCGAAGCTGGTGGATAGACAGTGCGGGCCGATAATAAAGGCGATGGGCGTCGGACGAACAGGGGAAGCGTTCTGCGCCATGCTCCGCGGGGTATCAGTCCGGTATCTCGATCCCTCGCATCCGCTCGGCGCGGCGGCGCAGCAGCTCGATGGTCACCAGCAGCGCGATGGACACCAGGATCAGCAGGGTGGCGATGGCCAGGATGCTCGGGTTGATCTGCTCGCGCAGGCCCGAGAACATCTGCCGCGGAATGGTGCGCTGTTGTGGTCCGGCCATGAACAGGATCACCACCACCTCATCGAAGGAAGTGATGAAGGCGAACAGCGCGCCGGAAATCACGCCGGGGCGGATCAGCGGCATGATCACGTCGAAGAACACGCGTATTGGCGTGGCGCCGAGATTCAGCGCGGCGCGTGCCAGGCTGTAGTCGAAGCCGGTGAGCGTGGCGGTGACAGTGATGATGACGAAGGGCGTGCCCAGCGCCGCGTGGGCCAGGATCACACCCAGATAGCCGCCGGCCAGGCCGAGGTCCGAGTAGAAAAAGAACATGCCGGCGGCGGTGATGATCAGCGGCACGATCATCGGTGACAGCAGCAGGGCGGTGATGAAGCGGCGAAACGGCATCTCGTCGCGCGCCAGGCCCACGGCGGCGCAGGTACCCAGAGTCGTGGCGAGAATGGTGGAGAGGATGCCGATGAAGAAGCTGTTCTTGATCGCCAGTATCCACTTCGGATCATTGAAGATCTCCCGGTACCAGCGCAGCGAGTAGGCCTCGGGGTCCAGTCTGAGCATGCCTTCGGTGAAGCTGAAGAAGGGCTCGGCGTTGAACGACAGCGGCACGATCACCAGGATCGGCAGGATCAGGAACAGCAGCACCAGCCAGGAGCTGACCTTGAGCAGCCAACTGCCGAGGTGGTGCCAGAAGCCGTAATAGGCGGGGATTTTCATAGCGCTGAGCCCGGGTTGTAGGGACGGCGAGTGCCGCCCTTGGCCTGGATGAAATCCGGGGAGGGATGGGGGCCGGTTTTCCCGGATTGCATCCGGGCTACACCGTTATGAGGAAATGACGGTACGGACATGTTCATCCCAACTTGATGTTGCTGGCGCCGACGAAACGGTCGTACACCCAGTACAGCAGCAGGATCAGCCCGAGCAGCAGCGAGCCCAGCGCGGCGGCCAGCTCCCAGTTGTTCGAGCGCTGCATGTGGAAGGCGATGATGTTGCTGATCATCTGCCCGTCGGTACCGCCGACCAGCGCCGGAGTGATGTAGTAGCCCACCGAGATGATGAACACCAGCAGTGCCCCGGCGCTGAGGCCGGGCAAGGTCATTCCGCCGGCG
>CAMPIF010000416.1 GCA_946886245.1 Ectopseudomonas composti
AGCCATCTAGATCCTCTCGCTTTGATCGTTCCCACGCTCCGCGTGGAAACGCAGCGCCAGACGCTCCGCGTCTGCTGCAAGACAGACGCACAGTGTGACTTGGCGCAGAGCGTCCTCACAGGGGCTACCACGCAGAGCGTGGGAGCCAACCCGCCAGCAGTTGGTGGCGGGTTGCACCCGCCCTGCGTGCCGACGCACGGGGGCGCATCGACGTTACCTGAAGATGCTGGTCACCACTCCTTCTTCCACGACCTGCGCTTCGATCACCTTCTGGCTGCCGAGGTTGCGCACGCGGATCACCTCGCCTTCGCGGCCATTGGCCAGGGCTTCGCCGGTGGCCGACGCGGAGATACCGTCTTGACTGGCGATGATGGTCACCTGCTGGCCGCGACGGATCAGCAGGGGCGCAGCGAGCAGATTCGGCGCGATCAACTGGCCGGCGCGCAGGCGACGCTTGGCGCCCTGGCCGATCACCTCGTCGACGCTGTTATAGAAGCCGCGTGAGGCTCTGCCGTCGTTCACTTCCTGCAGTTGCAGCTGTTCGGCGGTGATGGTCTGGCCGCGTTCGATCACGCGGGCGGCATGCACGGCCGGCAGGAACACGCTGGCTTGCACCAGGGCCGTGACGCTCCAGCCGGGCGTATCGGCGCAGCTCAGGTCCAGGCGTTGACGTGACAGGGGAGAGGGATCGTCGCTGCTGACTGTCACGCTCAGCGCCTGGGTGCAGGCCGGCAGGCGTTCGGCGCTATTGAGCAGGGTGATATCGAGGCTGTGGCGCTGCCCTTGCCAGGCCTGACGCCTGGCTTCCTCAGTCAGCATCTGCTGCATGTGTGCGGTCACGGCCTGGTCGATCTGGCTGGTGGCATCGGTCTCGCCGTACGCAGCGCTCAGCGGCAGCAGGGCAAGGAGGAAAAACGTCGACACCCAGGCGGAAAAGCCCTTTCCGCTTTTCCTCCAGGCCGCGCTTCGATGCGGAAGGAAGGCGACGTGGAAGTCGTCTTCATGTCTTTTAAATGCCTTTAAAATCAATGTGATACGGCTCTCTACTGGGTTGGGCACGCTTTGTGCTGAAGGCACCTGGGCACAACCTTGGGTTAAGGGTACCGGTAAATGAGTATACGGATTGATGACGTGGTGGGCCTGCATTCGCGAGCGATCGAACTGCGTATGCAGCGCAGCGAAATTCTCGCTGCCAACCTGGCCAACGAAGACACCCCGGGCTTTCTCGCCCGTGACATCGATTTTGCTGGCGAGATGCGGCAGCTCGACTCGCAGCCGGCATTCGCCGCCAGCAGCGCCGATCTCAAGTACCGCGTACCGACCCAGCCGTCGCAGGACGGCAACAGCGTCGAGTTGAGTGTGGAGCAGGCCGCGTTCTCCAAGAACAGCATGGACTTCCAGACCAGCCTGACCTTTCTCAGCATGAAATTTCGCGGCCTGAAACAGGCCATCGAGGGGCGTTGATCATGGCTTTCGACTCCATCTACCGCATCGCCGGCTCGTCGATGAACGCGCAGACCGTGCGCCTCAACACGGTGGCCAGCAACCTGGCCAACGCCGATTCGGCCGCCGCCAGCGCCGAGGACGTGTACCAGGCACGCAAGCCGGTGTTCGCTGCCGTCTACAACAACGACCAGCTGACCCGCAGCGTGGGCATGGGCGGCGCCCATGTGCAGGTGCTCGATGTGGTCACCGCCGGTCGTGAACCGGTGCGCCGCTATGAGCCGGACAATCCCCTGGCCGACGACCAGGGCTACGTGTTCTACGCCGACATCGATCAGATCGAAGAGATGACCGACATGATGTCGGCCACCCGCAGCTTCGAGACCAGCGTCGAAGTGCTCAATCGCCTGAAAAGCATGCAGCAGGGCCTGCTCAAGCTCGGAGAATCCTGATGACCACGGTCAGTAATAACAGCCAGAACAATCCCGCTTACAGCATCGACGAGGCGGTGAAGCAGTCGGTCAACGTCAGCGACGCGACCCAGCTGGAAAACAACTTTCTCACCCTGATGGTCGCGCAGATCCAGAACCAGGACCCGACCAAACCGGTGGACAGCACCGAGTTCCTCAACCAGTTCGCCGCCATGAGCCAGGTCAAGAGCCTGGAAAACATGGCCTCGCTGAGCAAGAGCAACCTGGTGCTGCTGGACAACCTGCAGACCCTCACCGCCGCTGGCCTGGTCGGCCAGGAAGTGAAGGTGGCGACCGAGCAACTGGAGCTGGGTGCGGACAAGGTCAAGGGCGAGATCAACCTGGAGCATGCCGCCGGCACGCTGGCCCTGGTGGTCACCGACAGCAATGGCGTGAAGAAGGAAATCGACCTTGGCAGCCAGGCCCCGGGGCGCGTGCCCTTCGAGCTGGACCCCGAGGCCCTTGGCCTGGCGCCGGGCAGCTACAAGGTCGAGGTCAAGAGCGACAGCGGCGAGTACCCCAAGGTCGAGGTGGCCGGTCGCGTCACCCAGGTGCGCGTCAGCGCCGAAGGGCCGGTGCTGGAAGTCGTCGGCGTTGGCACCGTGCCCTTCTACAACATCACCGAATTCGGCCAGACGCAGACCGCCGGTCTGCTCTGAACCCTCCTACTCGTTCAATTCAAAGGTCCAGTCGCCATGAGTTTCAACATCGCCATGACCGGCCTCAGCGCCGTCAACGAACAGCTCAACACCATCAGCCACAACATCGCCAACGCCGGCACCACCGGCTTCAAGTCCTCGCGCACCGAGTTCGGCAGCATCTACGCCGACAGCCAGGCGATGGGCGTGGAAGTGCTGGCCACCACCCAGAGCATCAGCCAGGGCGGGTCCCTGGTGACCACCGGGCGCAGCCTGGACCTGGCCATCTCCGGCGGTGGCTTCTTCGTCACCCGTGATACCAACGGCGACCTGAGCTACACCCGCGCCGGCGTGTTCGGCGCCGACAAGGACAACAACATCGTCAACGCTGCCGGGCAGACCCTGCAGGGTTATCCAGTGGACGCCGCCGGCAACCTGCTGGTCGGCGCCATGGGCGACCTGCAACTGCAGAACGCCAACCTGCCGGCCCGCGCCACCGACACCCTGGCCTTCGTCATGAACCTGGACTCCAACCAGACCGTGCCGGCCACTGCGCCGTTCGACCCGGCGGACGTGAATACCTACAACTCCACCTACACCACCAAGGTGTTCGACTCCCAGGGCAAGGAACACACCCTGACCCAGTACTTCGTGAAGACTGGCGCCAACACCTGGGATGCCCACTACTACCAGGGCAACACCGCTGTCGGCGGCCCGCAGGCACTGACTTTCGGCACCAACGGCACGCTCACCGCGCCGGTTGGCCCGGTCAACGTCGGCTTCGCCCTGCCGGGCGTCGACCCGATGAACATCGCCATCGACTACAGCAACTCCAGCCAGTACGGCTCCGACTTCGTCGTCACCAGCAACCGCGCCAGCGGCTATGCCGCAGGCGAGCAGACCGGTCTGGCGGTGGAGAAGGACGGCATGGTCTACGCCAACTACAGCAACGGCCAACGCATGCTCCAGGGCCAGGTGGCGCTGGCCACCTTCGCCAATGCCGGCGGCCTGAAGAACATCAGCGGCACCGCCTGGGTGGAGACCGCCGATTCCGGCGCTGCACTGATCGGCGTGCCGGGTGTCGGTCCGTTCGGCGAGCTGGTGGCCGGTTCGCTGGAGAACTCCAACGTCGACCTGACCCAGCAACTGGTCGGTTTGATGGAGGGCCAGCGCAACTACCAGGCCAACACCAAGGTGCTGACCACCAACAAGGAACTCACCCAAGTGCTGTTCGGCGCGATCTGAGGCTGACCCATGGACCGTCTCGGTTATACCGCAATGACTGCCGCCAGCCGCACCATGAGCTCGCTCACGGTGCGTGCCAACAACCTGGCCAACGTCAACACGCCCGGTTTTCGTGCCGACCTGGAGCAAGCCCAGGCCGTCGCCGTGGAAGGCTACGGCTACGACAGCCGGCACCTGGTGCGGGTGAAGAACAACGGCGTCAACCTCGCCCCCGGTGAGTTGATGGCGACCGGCCGTGATCTCGACGTGGCGATCCAGGGCCGTGGCCTGTTCACCGTCGAAGGCGATGGCGGTGCCGAGCGCTACACGCGCAACGGCGCGCTGCAGGTCGATGCCGAGCTGCGCCTGACCCTCAACGGCCGCGCCGTGCTGGGCGAGGGCGGCCCCATTGTGTTGCCCGAGTACGACAGCCTGCACATCGGTCGCGACGGCACCGTTTCGGTGATCCCGCGTGGCGATTTCGTCACCGCCGAGGTCGATCGCATCCGCGTGGTGGATGTCGACGCCGCCGACCTGACCAAGGATGCCAGCGGCCTGCTGGCA
>CAMPIF010000417.1 GCA_946886245.1 Ectopseudomonas composti
GCGCGCCCATCGACGCCACGCATCCCTATCGGGCCGGGCTCAAGGTGCGTTACTTCCGCGAAGTGCCGAACGAGACGCCAATTCCTGTCGTCGAACAGGTGTTGTGGCAGGACGAGCACCTGCTGGTCGCCGACAAGCCGCACTTTCTGCCGGTGATGCCGGCCGGCGAATACGTCGAGCAGACGCTGTTGGCGCGCCTGATCAAGCGCACCGGCAATCCCGAGCTGGTGCCGATCCACCGCATCGACCGATTGACCGCTGGCCTGGTGCTGTTCTCGGTCGCCCCAAGTAGTCGCGGTCTGTACCAGGCGCTGTTTCGCCAGCGTGCGGTGGAGAAACGCTACGAAGCCATCGCCCCCGCGCTGCCGCAGCTGCAGTTTCCCTACCTGCATCGTTCGCGCATGGTCGACGGCGAGCCGTTCTTTCGCATGCAGGAAGTGCCGGGAGAGGCCAACAGCGAGACGCGTATCGAGGTGCTGGAGCGCCGGGACGCACTGTGGCGCTATGGTTTGTCGCCGGTGACGGGGCGCAAGCATCAGCTGCGCGTGCACCTGGCCGGGCTCGGTGCGCCCATCGTCGGCGACGATTTCTATCCCGAGCTGCACGAGAGTCGCAACCAGCCGGACGATTACGCCAGGCCGCTCAAGCTGCTGGCGCGCGGCCTGCGTTTCGTCGATCCGCTCAGCGGCCAGCTGCGCGAGTTCGAGAGTGGATTGCAGTTGCAGTGGTAGCGCTGGTGCGCATGGCGCACCCTACGGAGCGGCATGATCGTAGGGTGCGCCGTGCGCACCAGGGGTCATAAAAACGCCCGCACAAGGCGGGCTAAGCGTGGCGCTTGCACCAGAGCTTGAATAAGGGTTCGGCGAGGAACATCACCAGAAACAGCCGTAGCACCTGCAATGCGGTGACCAGCGCCACCGATAGCTGCAAGGCTTCGGCGGTCAGGCACAGCTCGGTAATGCCGCCTGGCATCATGCCCAGCATCAGCGACAGGTGGTCTTCGCCGGCCAGCCAGCCAAGGGCTTCGCCGAGTACGGCAGCGGCGAGCATCGCCAGCAGGGTGAAGGCCAGCACACGGGCGAGAAAACCCGGCGCGCTGCGGAAGAAGGCACGGTCGAAGTGACAGCCCAGGGCGCAACCAATCAGCCACTGGCCGAGCTGGCCGAGGCCTTGCGGCAGGCCCAGATGCAGATCGAAACTGGCGCTGGCAACGGCGCAGGCGGTCAGTGGGCCGAGCATCCAGGGGTTGGGTTGTTTCAGGCGGCCCCAGAGCATCGCCAGCACCGCGCCAGCGGCCAGCAGGCCGATCAGCCAGGTCCAGTCCACCGGCGCGCGAGTCGGCGCGCTGACGGCGGGCAGGCCCCAGGTGAACAGCGCCGGAATCAGCAGCACCACCAGCAGCAGACGCAGGCTGTGCGCCGCCGCCACGCGCGCGGGTTGGGCATCGTGACGCAGGGCCAGGTTGACCATCTCGCTGGCGCCGCCAGGCATGCTGGCGAAGAAAGCGGTAGCGCGGTCGACGCCGGCACGGCGCAGGATAGCGATGCCGATCAGGCTCAGAAGCAGCGTGCCGAAGGCGCCCATCACGATCACGGGCAAGTGGCTGAGCACCTGTTCCAGCACGTCGCTGGTGAAGTGCAGGCCGATGCCGCTGGCCACCAGCCATTGGCCGGCCTTGCGCCCGCCCGGCAGTTCACTGAAAGCGCGATTGGTCAGGCAGCGCACGACGATTACCGCCAGCAAGGATCCGACCATCCATGGCAAAGGCCAGCCGGCGAGGCTGGCCAGGTAACCGCCGACCGCTCCGGTCAGCGGTGTTACCCACAGGTCACGCGGCAGAGGCATCAGCCTGCGCCTTGATCTGCTTGCGTCGACGCATCCAGCGGATACCCGGCAGAGCCAGCATCAGTACGACAAGCGCCCACAGTACCAGGGTGATCGGGCTGCCCCAGAGGATGCTCAGCTCACCCGCGGAAATCGACAGGGCGCGACGCAGGTTGTCTTCCATCATCTCGCCCAGCACGAAGCCGAGGATCACCGCCGAGAGCGGGAAGTCCAGCTTGCGCAGGATATAGCCGAACACACCCAGGCCGATCATCAGCACCAGATCGAAGGTGGTGCTGTGCACGGCGTAGACCCCGACCATGCTGATCACGGTGATGGCGGGTACCAGCACCCAGTTCGGCACGCTGAGCATGCGCGAGAACAGGCCGACCAGCGGGATGTTCATCACCAGCAGGATGACGTTGCCGATGAACAGCGAGGCGATCAGGCCCCAGACCACGTCTGGCTGCTGTTCGAACAGCAACGGACCCGGGGTGATGTTGTACAGCGTCAGTGCGCCGATCATCACCGCAGTGGTGCCCGAACCGGGTACGCCGAGGGTCAGCATCGGGATCAGCGAGCCGCAGGCCGAAGCATTGTTGGCCGACTCGGGAGCGGCCAGACCGCGCAGGTCGCCCTCGCCGAATTTTCCGTTGTCACCGGCCAGGCGCTTCTCGGTCATGTAGGTCATGGCGCTGGCGATGGTCGCACCGGCACCAGGCAGTACGCCAATGACGAAACCGGCGACCGAGCTGCGAATCATGGTCCAGAAGGTGAAGCAGTATTCCTTGAAGTTGAACAGCACACGACCGCTGGCCTTCACCGCCTTCTGGCCATTGTGGGTGTTTTCCAGCATCAGCAGAATCTCGCTGACACTGAAGAAGCCGATCACCACGATGACGAATTGGATGCCGTCGGACAGACTGACGCTGTCGAAGGTGAAGCGGTAGACCCCTGTGGTGGAGTCGACCCCGACCGTGGCCAGGGCCAGGCCGATCAGCGCCGAGAGCAGGGTCTTGACCGGTTTGTCGCCGACCATGCCGCCGAGGCAGGCAATCGCGAAGATCATCAGCACGAAGTACTCGGCCGGACCGAAGGCGACCGCCCATTTCGCCAGGATCGGCGCGAACAGCACCACACCGCAGGTGGCGATCATGCTGCCGGTGAAGGAGCTGACTGCCGACAGCGACAAGGCGATACCCGCCTTGCCCTGACGAGCCAGCGGGTAGCCGTCGAGGGTGGTCATCACGGCGGCTGCGTCGCCGGGAACGTTGAGCAGGATGGCGGAAATGCGACCGCCGTACTCGCAGCCCAGGTACACGGCGGCGAGCAGAATCAGTGCGGTTTCCGGCGGCAGGCCAAGGGCGAAGGCCAGCGGCAGCAGCAGGGCGACGCCGTTGATCGGGCCCAGGCCTGGTAACAGGCCGACGATGGTGCCAACGAAGGCACCGAACAGTGCAACCAGCAGGTTGGTCGGCCGGGTGGCGACGTCAAAGCCCTGCATCAGAAAATGTAAAGTTTCCATCTCAGCTCTCCACCAACGCTTCGAACACGCCCAGTGGCAGCGGAACGTCTAGCGCGTAATCGAACAAGGCATACAGCAGCACGCCCATCAGGACGCCGCTAATCAGGCACGGCAGCGCACGACCCGTGAACAGCAAGCCCAGGACGAAGGTGGCCAGTGCAGTGCTGAGGACGAAGCCCAGGGGCTCGAAGAGCAGGGCGTAGGCCAGCAGCGTGAGGATGCACAGGCCGCTGCGCAGCAGTGCCTGGCGGGTGAGTTTCTCGGTGTCCGCGCCTGGCTTGAACACCAACCAGGCAGCACCAGCGCCCATCAGAGCCAGCAGTAACAACGGATAGGCACGAGGACCAACCGGGTCATAGGCAAAGGGAGCCTGGAAGCCCCAGGCGATGACGGCGAGGCAGGCGCACAACAGCAGCCAGATCGCAGCGAACAGGCGAACGTACATAGCAATGGTCTCTTGCGGAGGGTCGTTGTCGAACGGCAGGCCGTTCCAATGCGGGTTCGGTGCCGGACGACGCCGAACCCGCCGATGCACTTATTCCTGCATCAGGCCGAATTCACCGGCCAGGGTCTTGTACTCAGCGACCTGCTTGAACACCAGGGCCTTGAGTTCATCACCGGTCACCGACAGCGGCAGCAGGTCACGTTGTTCGCGCAGCTTGGCGAAGTCTTCGCTGGCCAGCAGGGTATCGAACTGCTGCTTCCACCAGTCGAACTGCTCGTCGCTGACTTCCGGGCCCATGTAGAAGCCGCGGATCACCGGCCAGGTGATGTCGTAGCCCTGCTCCTTGGCGGTCGGGATTTCGGCCAGCTTGCCCGGCAGGCGCTCATCGGAGAGCACGGCGAGGATGCGCACTTTTTTCGCTTCCAGCTGCGGGGTGACTTCACCGAGGCCGCTGCTGGTGACCTGCACATGGCCGCCGAGCATCGCGGTGAGGGTTTCGCCGCCGCCTTCGAAGGCGACATAACGCAGGTTTTTCGGGTCGAT
>CAMPIF010000418.1 GCA_946886245.1 Ectopseudomonas composti
CAGCAGGGTGGTCTTGCCGATACCGTTGGGGCCGATGATCGCCACGCGCTCGCCGGCTTCGACGGTGAAGCTGAAGTTCTTGAACAACACCTTGTCGTCGAAGGCCTTGGACACCTTCTCGATGGTCACGGCCTGGCGGTGCAGTTTCTTGCTCTGCTCGAAGCGAATGAACGGGCTGACGCGGCTCGACGGCTTGACCTCGGCCAGCTGGATCTTGTCGATCTGCTTGGCGCGGCTGGTGGCCTGCTTGGCCTTGGAGGCGTTGGCCGAGAAGCGGCTGACGAAGCTCTGCAGCTCGGAAATCTGCGCTTTCTTCTTGGCGTTGTCGGCCAGCAACTGCTCGCGCGACTGGGTCGCGGCGGTCATGTACTCGTCGTAGTTGCCCGGGAACAGGCGCAGCTCGCCGTAATCCAGGTCAGCCATGTGGGTGCAGACCGAGTTGAGGAAGTGACGGTCGTGGGAAATGATGATCATGGTGCTGTTGCGCGCCGTGAGGATCGTTTCCAGCCAGCGGATGGTGTTGATGTCCAGGTGGTTGGTCGGCTCGTCGAGCAGCAGCACGTCCGGGTCCGAGAACAGCGCCTGGGCCAGCAGCACGCGCAGCTTCCAGCCGGGGGCGACTTCGCTCATCGGGCCGAAATGCTGCTCGAGCGGAATGCCCAGGCCCAGCAGCAACTCGCCCGCACGCGACTCGGCGGTGTAGCCGTCCATCTCGGCGAACTCACCTTCGAGCTCGCCGACCTTCATGCCGTCTTCTTCGCTCATTTCCGGCAGGGAGTAGATGCGGTCGCGCTCGGCCTTGACCTTCCACAGCTCCTCGTGGCCCATGATCACGGTGTCGATCACGTTGAATTCTTCGTAGGCGAACTGATCCTGGCGCAGCTTGCCCAGGCGCACGTTCGGCTCGAGCATCACCTGGCCGCCGGAGGGCTCGAGGTCGCCGCCAAGAATTTTCATGAAGGTCGACTTGCCGCAGCCGTTGGCGCCGATCAGGCCGTAGCGGTTGCCGTTGTTGAACTTGACGGAAACGTTCTCGAACAGCGGCTTGGCGCCGAACTGCATGGTGATGTTAGCGGTGGAAATCAAAGGACTTACCTATCAGTAACTTGAGGTGCGCTGTTTAAAAGGGTGATACCGCTTTCGAGCCTTTCAGCCCGGCCCGAACCGAGGAAGACGAACCTGCGCATATGGGTGAACGCTACGCCCCTGCCGGCAGACGAGCCGATAGGCTGGTGAGGCATGGGGGGAGGGTCGGGCATCGTGGCGCCGGGGCCTGGTGCTGCTCAGGGCGACGTCGAAGCGCGCAATGGTATCACTTGGGGCCTGTAACTACAGCAATGGCGCTGTAGATCTGCTGCCTGACGGTGAGGGTCATGATGAGAGACACGCTCTTGTGTCGAGTGAAAGCCCTCAAAGCCGTATGAATCGCCGTTCGGCCTCATCCCACCTGAACGACGCGCCGGCACAGTGTTGGCGTTTGTCGACATGCACGTGCAGGTGTTCGTCTTGCTGCTCGACACGGACGGTATTGATCCCACGGTTGCAGATGTTCGGGAGGGAGAGGGCAAGGACCTGCACCCGTTTGCCGGTAGCCTTGTCCATCACTTCGATCGCGCCAATCGCGTCGTAGGACAGCATCATCGGAATCTGGAAGTAGAAGCGCTCGCTGGACTCCGCCTGAAGCAGCGAATGGGTTTGCGTTCCTGAGTGTTCATCACGCAGGAAGTCTTCGAGAAACCCCTGTGGCTTGAGTGTCATGGGCAGCGAGCGGCCACTGCGGTAGTCGGTCCAGGTGCCGCTGATAAGGGGTGTATTCGGGTAAAAGTTGGTGGTGTTGAAGTGCAGCCGTGCAGCTGGCAACCCCTCGGGATCAAGCTCGTCCATGGCCTTTCGCATGGGGGTATTGAGAAATGTCGGCTTCAGCCTGATTGGCGTGCGGTAGCGGTCATATGAATAAATGCCACGGGTCACGCCATTGGCGTGCTCGATCACCAGCGTCACCGGGCTTTTGCCGATGCTGCCCTGATAGATGGCATGCGAGGCCAGCGACTGGGCACTGGTCGCGGCGAGCACGATAGCGATCAATGCCGCAGGCAGTAGGGAGGATTGCATGGCGACGCTCCTTGTCGTTAGAAGTGTTCCTGGCTCGTACGCTCCAGCTCGAGCGTGTCGGCTGCGGTGAAGCGGTAGTGCTGCCATTCGATGGTGCCGGCGCGGTAGTCGACGCCCTTGTCCGGGCGGAGGCTGATCACGCCATTGGGAGCAACTCTCAGCGGCCCTTGCGCGGCCAATGCCTCCAGCGCGGTATGACGTCGATAGCCTGCCTGATCGTGCCGATACAGGTAATAACGGAAATTGCCACTGATCAGTGCATTGTCGCTTTGGCGACGCAGCCGTGGGGTTACCCGGAAATCGATGATGCCGTCGCCGTCGAAATCGGCGAAGTGCAGCGTTTCGCTGCCGAAGAACACAAGATCAAGCTCTTCCAGCACCTGTACCGGCGTGCCATCGCGCCGCGTGACCTCTATCCGTGAAACCTGCCCCCCATGTACGCCAGAGGCGCGGCGGGCGTGAACGCGGAACACGAAGTCGCCATCCGCGTATGGCTGCAGCAGGACGCCGTCGTATGACTCACGTACATCAGTGGGGAAGTAGCCAACCCTTTTCAGTTCGAGCGCCTGCAGATGACGGCTCTGCAAATCGAGATGTTGGCCATCGATATTGCCCTGGGCGGTTTGCAAACCCGGCAGCAGCAGGGCGGCGCCCGGCATGCGTGGATTGCTCATGAGATTGATCAGCAGGTTGTCGCCTTCCTCGTGCGGTGTTTCCTCTAGCGTCAGATAACGGCCGGTGCCCTGGTCGAACAGGTGGCCCGAGATCGCGTCGCGCTGATGATCGTGGATCAGCACCAACTCGACAGGCTCATTGCCGAGGGTGCCTGCATAGACGCTCACGGGCTTGGCATGGGCCAGTGCCGAACCGCTCAGCACGCATGACAGCCAGACCAGCGCTCGAACATGGCGGATCTGGATCATGGGGCGGTCTCCTGCTGCGGATACGGTTGCCACTGGCTGCGGTACCTGGGGTTCTGATAGTGCTTCGGAAGTTTCACCCGTACGTTCGAGCGCAGGTGCCAACTGGGCGTATCGGTCGCCACGACACCGTCGCCTGAGGCTGGGTGAAACACGCACAGGCCCCGCAAGGTACTGTCGAACTGCAGTGGGTAGCTGTCGTCCTTGTCTAAAGTGGACTCGATGGTCTGCACTCGGCCGCGTGCGAAACACTGATCATTGTGATCTCTCCAGAACGCCACATGCCGATCCGGATCGTTGGGGTCGATGACCTCGGTTTCGGCAAGCCTGAACAGAACGCGCATGCTGTTGGCGCTGCCATCGGCACGGGCATCGCGCACCCAGAAAACCAGGGTTTGGGGGTGATAACCATCCAGGCGCGGTACCGGGAAGCGCATGGTCTTGCTGTCCGGCACGCCATACACATGGAGTTGTCGCCATTGCGTGCCCATCAGGCCGGCAGCGCGATTCTTCCGGTAAAGAAGCTTTACCGGAGGAGAGCCAGGGGAGTGTTGCCCCAGTGACATCCCGGCAGGCAACTGCACCGTGATATCGCCGAAGCTCGGCATGCCGGTGAACGCCTGCCATTGCAGGGGGCGATACTGCTCGCCGTGAAATAATCTGAAGTCATCGTTGAACGCGGGGACGTTTTGCGGAAAGTGCAGGAAAGCCGCGCAGCCCTGCAGGGTGAGTAGCAGAGCGGCCATTGCCGGGATTGAAAACAACGCTGCTTGCTGCTGGCGCTTCCTTGCCACATCGACGCTCCCTGATTGAGTGAACTGGCCTCGGGTCCCCCGAGCCGCGAGCAGGATAGCGAATGGCAGCGAATACTGCCTGACCGCGTTGGCTCGGCGTGAGCCGCGTCGCATTCGATGAGCCGCAGCGTTGGAAGCGCTCGAGCAGCGGGTGATTATCCGTCACCGATTGGTGATGAATGTCATGGGGTGGGTTCGGGTATTGAAAGGCACGGAGGCAACATGATCAGAATCTTCGAAGACGATGAGCCCGCCTGGAGAATACTCACCCATGTTCTGGAACATGGGGTCGCCGGTATCGCAGGCGGCAGGATGAGCACGCGCAGCAAGTTGAACGAGGTGAGGGAGTAGGAGGGTTGCGTCTTCGGGGGGAAGCAAGGTGGACAAGCTTCGCGTTGATGGTTCCCACGCTCCGGCGTGGGAGCAAGCCTGTGACGCTCTGCGTTGATGGCTCCCACGCTCCGGCGTGGGAGCAAGCCCGTGACGCTCTGCGTCACA
>CAMPIF010000419.1 GCA_946886245.1 Ectopseudomonas composti
AGGATAGACCATGAGCCTGCCGTTGCTGGTCGAGTTGCCCCCTTCCCTTGTCGCTCTGGCCGAACGCGCCGAACAGTCGTTGCAAGCCGCTTTGGCCGAGCATGAAACCCTGGCTGAACGTATCGCCGCCTGGCCGCAAGAACGCCGCGTTGCCTGGCAGCAGGTGTCGGCGCTGAGCGATTTCGTCGCCGAGCAGGCGCAGCGTGATCCGCAGATGTTCGTTGCACTGGCCGAGTCCGGTGAGCTGGAGCGCAGTCTGGCACCGGGCGAGTTGCGCCAGCAACTGGAGGCACAGCTGGCCGAGTGTGCCGATGAGGATGCCCTGGGGCGCTGCCTGCGGCGTTTTCGCAATCGTCAGCAACTGCGCATCATCTGGCGCGACTTCAGCCGCCAGGCGGCGCTCGGTGAAACCTGCCGCGATCTGTCCGATCTTGCCGATGCCTGCATCGATCTGGCCTATCACTGGCTGTACCCGCGTCATTGCACGCAGTTCGGTACGCCGGTCGGGCGGCGCAGTGGCCAGCCGCAGCACATGGTCATCCTCGGCATGGGCAAGCTCGGCGCGCACGAGCTGAACCTGTCTTCGGACATCGACCTGATCTTCGGCTATCCCGAAGGTGGCGAGACCGAGGGAGTGAAGCGTCCGCTGGATAATCAGGAGTTCTTCATCCGCCTGGGGCAGCGCCTGATCAAGGCATTGGATGCGATCACCGTCGACGGCTTCGTGTTTCGCACCGACATGCGTCTGCGCCCCTATGGTTCCAGCGGTGCGCTGGTGTTCAGCTTCAATGCGCTGGAGCAGTACTACCAGGATCAGGGGCGTGACTGGGAGCGCTACGCCATGATCAAGGCGCGCGTGGTCGGTGGCGATCAGGCTGCGGGTGCCGAGCTGCTGGAGATGCTGCGGCCCTTCGTCTACCGGCGCTACCTGGACTTTTCCGCCATCGAGGCGCTGCGTGCGATGAAGCTGTTGATCCAGCAGGAAGTGCGGCGCAAGGGCATGAGCGAGAACATCAAGCTCGGCGCCGGCGGCATTCGCGAGATCGAGTTCATCGCTCAGGCCTTCCAGCTGATTCATGGTGGGCGCGACCTCAGTCTGCAGCAGCGGCCGCTGCTCAAGGTGCTGGCCACGCTGGAAGGGCAGGGCTATCTGCCACCGGCGGTGGTCGCGGAGATGAAGGAAGGCTACGAGTTCCTGCGTTATGCCGAGCACGCCTTGCAGGGCATCGGTGACCGACAGACGCAAATGTTGCCAGCCGACCCGCAGGATCGGGCGCGGGTGGCGGCGATCATGGGCTTCGCTGACTGGGCGAGTTTTCATGAGCGCCTGATGCACTGGCGTGGCCGCATCGAATGGCACTTCCAGCAGGTGATCGCCGATCCTGACGAAGATGAGTCGGATGCCGGCGAGGCCTGCGTTGGCGCCGAGTGGCTGCCGTTGTGGCAGGGTGCGCTGGACGATGAGGCTGCCGCGCTGCAGTTGCAGGAGGCGGGTTTCACCGAGCCAGGTGCAGCCTGTCGGCGTCTGGGGGATCTGCGCAACGGCCCGCAGGTGCGCGCCATGCAGCGCCTGGGGCGCGAGCGTCTGGATGCCTTCATTCCGCGCCTGCTGGCGCAGACCGTCGAGCATGACAAGCCGGATCTGGTGCTGGAGCGCGTGCTGCCGCTGGTGGAAAAGGTCGCGCGGCGTTCGGCCTACCTGGTGCTGCTGAGCGAAAACCCGGGCGCGCTGGAGCGCCTGATCAGTCTGTGCGCAGGTAGCCCGTGGATCGCCGAGCAGATCGCCCGCTATCCACTGTTGCTCGACGAGCTGCTCAATGAAGGACGGCTGTATTCGCCGCCACTGGCGCCGGAGCTGGCGGCCGAGCTGCGCGAACGGCTGATCCGTATTCCCGAGGAGGATCTGGAGCAGCAGATGGAGGCGCTGCGCCACTTCAAGCTGGCCCACAGTCTGCGCGTGGCGGCGTCGGAAATCGCCGGCACGCTGCCCCTGATGAAAGTGTCGGACTACCTGACCTGGCTGGCCGAGGCGATTCTCGATCAGGTGCTGGCGCTGGCCTGGCAGCATACGGTGCAGCGTCACGGCCGGCCGTATCGTGCCGATGGCACGCCCTGCGACCCGGACTTCATCATCGTCGGCTATGGCAAGGTCGGTGGTCTGGAGTTCGGCCATGGCTCGGACCTGGATCTGGTGTTCATCCATGACGGCGATCCGCAGGCCGAGACCGATGGCGCCAAGCCCATCGACGGTGCGCAGTTCTTCACCCGCCTGGGTCAGCGCATCATTCACCTGTTGACCACCCAGACCACCTCCGGTGCGCTCTATGAGGTGGACATGCGCCTGCGACCATCGGGCGCAGCCGGCCTTCTGGTCAGCTCGCTGGGTGCCTTCCAGCGCTATCAGGAAGCCGAGGCCTGGACCTGGGAGCATCAGGCGCTGGTGCGGGCGCGGGTGCTGGTGGGGTGCCCGCGCCTGGCCGGCGAATTCGCTCGCGTGCGCGCCGAAGTGCTGGGTCGCCAGCGCGACGCCGAGGCGCTGCGCGTCGAGGTCAGCGAGATGCGCGCGAAGATGCGTGACAACCTTGGCACCAGGAATACCGCGGCCGGGACGGCAGCGAATGCCTTCGAGGCCACGTCCTCCTTCGATCTGAAGCAGGACGCCGGTGGTATCGTCGATATCGAATTTATGGTGCAATACGCGGCTCTGGCCTGGTCGTGGCAACACCCGCAGCTACTCGAGTTCACCGATAATATCCGCATCCTGGAAGGCCTGGAGCGGGTCGGTCTGATGAGCGCCGAGGATGCCGCATTGCTGCGTGAGGTCTACAAGATCTATCGCTCGGCTGCCCATCGTCAGGCGCTGCAGAAGCAGCCTGGGGTGGTGCCGGGGGATCAGTTCCAGGATGAGCGCCGCGCCGTGATGCGCCTGTGGCGTGAGCTGGGGCTGAGTTGAACGACGGGGCCTGAGGCCCCACCTACTGATCGAACCGTGAAGCGAATTTGAGGAGCAGGCAAGATGTCGATGTCCGACCGTGATGGCGTGATCTGGTACGACGGCAAACTGGTGCCGTGGCGCGAAGCCAACACCCATGTGCTGACCCATACCCTGCACTACGGCATGGGCGTGTTCGAGGGCGTGCGCGCCTACAACACCCCGGACGGCACCGCGATCTTCCGTCTGCAGGCGCACACCGACCGCCTGTTCGACTCCGCGCACATCTTCAACATGCAGATTCCTTTCTCCAAGGACGAGATCAACGAGGCGCAGCGCGCCGCCGTGCGTGAGAACGGCCTGGAAAGTGCCTACCTGCGTCCGATGGTGTTCTTCGGCAGCGAAGGCATGGGCCTGCGCGCTTCCGGCCTGAAGGTGCACGTGATCGTCGCCGCCTGGCACTGGGGCGCCTACATGGGCGAAGAGGCGCTGGAAGCCGGCATCAAGGTGCGCACCAGCTCCTATACCCGCCATCACGTCAACATCGCCATGACCCGCGCCAAGGCCAACGGTAATTACATCAACTCGATGCTGGCGCTGCAGGAAGCCATCTCCGGTGGCGCCGACGAGGCCATGCTGCTGGATCCGGAAGGCTACGTGGCCGAAGGTTCGGGCGAGAACATCTTCCTGGTCAAGGACGGCGTGGTGTACACCCCGGAAGTGACCTCCTGCCTCAACGGCATCACCCGCAGCACCATCCTGACCCTGGCCGAAGAGCACGGCATCAAGGTGGTCGAGAAGCGCATCACCCGCGACGAGGTGTACATCGCCGACGAGGCCTTCTTCACCGGCACCGCCGCTGAAGTCACGCCGATTCGCGAGGTGGATGGCCGCAAGATTGGCGCCGGTCGTCGCGGCCCGGTCACCGAGAAGCTGCAGAAGGCCTACTTCGACCTGGTCACTGGCAAAACCAGTGGCCACGCCGAGTGGCGTACGCTGGTCAAATAAGCGATTGCTCGAAGGCTCGACGGGGAGGCGAAAGCCTCCCCGGTCGTTTCTGGAAAGAATATGAAGATACTGATCGTTGGGCCAAGCTGGGTAGGCGACATGGTGATGGCGCAGACGCTGTTTCAGTGCCTGAAGCTACGCCACCGCGCATGCGAAATCGACGTGCTGGCGCCGGACTGGAGCCGGCCGATTCTCGAGCGCATGCCCGAGGTGCGCGCCGCGCTGAGTCTGCCACTGGGTCATGGTGTGCTCGATCTGGCCACGCGCCGGCGCATTGGCAAATCGCTGGCTGGCCAGTACGACCAGGCGATCCTGCTGCCCAACTCGCTCAAGTCCGCGCTGGTGCCCTGGTTCGCCGGTATCCCCAGGCGCACGGGCTGGAAG
>CAMPIF010000420.1 GCA_946886245.1 Ectopseudomonas composti
ACCTGGAAGAAGCGAAGAACGGTTCCCTCTCCACTCGGGGAGAGGGCTAGGGAGAGGGGGCTGCGTAGACAACCGCTTTACCCTCTCCCCCGGCCCCCGCTCCGCGCCCCAGCCCTTCGCAGAGCTCAGGGCGCTCAAGCGGGCGAAGCGGTGCTTCGCTTTTTCCGCTTTCGCCCCATAAATGGGAGAGGGGAGACAAGCGCCTTACGCGTCCTGGTACGCCTCGATGGACGGGCAGGCGCAGACCAGGTTGCGGTCGCCGTAGACGTTGTCCACGCGGCCAACCGGCGGCCAGTACTTGGCCTCGATCAGGCTCGCCAGCGGGTACACGGCCTGCTCGCGGCTGTAGGCGTGATGCCACTCGCCGACCAGTTCCAGGGCGGTGTGCGGGGCGTTCTTCAGCGGGTTGTCGTCCTTGTCCAGACGGCCCTGCTCGACCGCGCGGATTTCCTCGCGGATGGCGATCATGGCGTCGCAGAAGCGATCCAGCTCTTGCTTGGACTCGCTCTCGGTCGGCTCGATCATCAGGGTGCCGGCGACCGGGAAGGACATGGTCGGGGCGTGGAAACCGAAGTCGATCAGGCGCTTGGCCACGTCGTCGACGCTGATGCCGCTGCTGTCTTTCAGCGGACGGATGTCGAGGATGCACTCGTGCGCCACCAGGCCGCCTTCGCCGGAGTACAGCACCGGGTAGTGCTCTTCCAGACGACGGGCGATGTAGTTGGCGTTGAGAATCGCCATCTGCGACGCGCGCTTGAGGCCGTTGCCGCCCATCATGGTGATGTACATCCAGGTGATCGGCAGGATGCTGGCGCTGCCGAACGGTGCGGCGCTGACCGCCCCGATCTTGCGTGCCATGTGCGCATGGCCCGGCAGGAACGGCGCCAGGTGCGACTTGACGCCAATCGGGCCGACGCCCGGGCCGCCGCCGCCGTGCGGGATGCAGAAGGTCTTGTGCAGGTTCAGGTGCGAGACGTCGCCGCCGAACTGGCCCGGGGCGCAGAGGCCGACCATGGCGTTCATGTTGGCGCCGTCGATATACACCTGGCCGCCGTTGTCATGCACGATCTGGCAGATTTCGCGGATGCCTTCCTCGAACACACCGTGGGTGGACGGGTAGGTGATCATCAGCGCAGCCAGGCGCTCCTTGTGCTCTTCGGCCTTGGCCTTGAGGTCGGCGATATCCACGTTGCCGCGGCTGTCGCAGGCGGTCACCACCACGCGCATACCAGCCATGCTGGCGGTCGCCGGATTGGTGCCGTGGGCCGATTGCGGGATCAGGCAGATGTCGCGCTGATCGTCGCCGCGGCTCTGGTGGTAAGCGCGGATCGCCAGCAGGCCGGCGTACTCGCCCTGGGAGCCGGCGTTCGGCTGCAGGGAAATGCCGTCGTAGCCGGTGGCGGCGCAGAGCATGGCTTCCAGTTCGTCGGTCAACTGCTGGTAGCCCTGGCTTTGCTCGGCCGGGGCGAAGGGGTGCAGGTTGCCGAATTCGGCCCAGGTCACCGGGATCATTTCGCTGGCGGCGTTGAGCTTCATGGTGCAGGAACCCAGCGGGATCATGCTGCGATCCAGGGCCAGGTCCTTGTCGGCGAGCTTGCGCAGGTAGCGCATCAGCTCGGTTTCGCTGTGGTAACGGTTGAACACCTCGTGCTGCAGGATCGCCGATTGGCGCAGCAGGCCTTGGGGCAGGCGCGAGGCGACGCTGGCGGCCAGCTCATTGAAGTCCGGCAGGCTGTTGCCCGGCTCGGCGAAGACTTCCCACAGGCGCTCGACGGCGGCCTGATCGGTGGTTTCGTCCAGGGACAGGCCCAGGCGCTCGCCGTCGATCTCGCGCAGGTTGATGCCCATCGCGCGGGCCTGCTTGTGCAGTTGCGCGGTGCGCTCGCCGCTGGCGACGCTGATGGTGTCGAAGAACTGCGCCTGCTCGACCACATAGCCCAGCTTGCTCAGGCCCTGGGCGAAAATCGCGGTCAGCTGGTGGGTGCGCTGGGCGATCTGGGTCAGGCCTTTCGGGCCGTGGTACACGGCGTACATGCTGGCGATATTGGCCAGCAGCACCTGGGCGGTGCAGATGTTACTGGTGGCCTTCTCGCGGCGGATGTGCTGCTCGCGGGTCTGCATGGCCAGGCGCAGGGCCGGCTTGCCGAAACGGTCGACCGACATGCCGACCAGGCGGCCCGGCATGTCGCGCTTGAACGCGTCGCGGGTGGCGAAGTAGGCGGCGTGCGGGCCACCGAAGCCCAGCGGTACACCGAAGCGCTGGGCGCTGCCCAGGGCGACGTCGGCGCCGAAGTCGCCCGGCGGGGTGAGCAGGGTGAGGGCCAGCAGGTCGGCGGCGACGGCCACCAGGGCATTGGCGGCGTGGAAACGCTCGACCAGGGCGCGGTAGTCGAAGATGTCGCCGTTGCTCGCCGGGTACTGCAGCAGGGCGCCGAAGTAGGCGCTGGCGTCAGTGATGGCGGCTTCGTCGCCGACTTCGATGTCGATGCCCAGCGGCTCGGCACGGGTGCGCAGCACGTCGAGGGTCTGCGGGTGGCAGTGCTGGGAAACGAAGAAGGTGTTGGCAGCCTTGTTCTTCGACAGACGCTTGCAGAAGGTCATGGCCTCGGCGGCAGCGGTGGCTTCGTCGAGCAGAGATGCGTTGGCGATCTGCATGCCGGTGAGGTCGCTGATCAGGGTCTGGAAGTTCAGCAGCGCTTCCAGGCGGCCCTGGGAAATCTCCGGCTGGTACGGGGTGTAGGCGGTGTACCAGGCCGGGTTTTCCAGCAGGTTGCGCAGGATCGGGCTCGGCGTGTGGGTGCCGTAGTAACCCTGGCCGATGAAGTTCTTGAACTGCAGGTTCTTGGCGGCGATGGCCTTGATCTTGGCCAGGGCGTCGGCTTCCGACAGGCCTGGCTGCTCGCCGAGGATGCTGGTGCCCTTGATGCTCTCGGGAATCACCGCGCCGGTCAGCGCGTCGACCGAGTCATAGCCGAGCAGTTCGAGCATGGCGGCGGTGTCGGCATCGCGCGGGCCGATGTGGCGGGCGATGAATTCGTTCTGGGTATCGAGCTTGGTCATGGCGGTCACTCAGGCGTCGGCGTTGGCGTTCAACAGACGATCATAGCCGGCCTTGTCCAGCAGGTCGGCCAGCACGGCGTTGTCGGCCAGGCGCATGCGGAAGAACCAGGCCTTGTCCAGCGGCGACTCGTTGACCAGCTCCGGGCTGCCTTCCAGGTCGGCGTTGATTTCGACGATCTCACCGTCCAGCGGCATGACGATGTTGCTGGCGGCCTTCACCGACTCCAGCACCGCCACTTCCTCGCCCTGGGCGTAGGACTTGGCTTCCGGCAGTTGCACATACACCACGTCGCCGAGCGCGTCCTGGGCGTAATGGGTGATGCCGACGGTAACCAGACCATCGTTGTCCAGACGCAGCCATTCGTGATCGGCGGTGAAACGCAACTCGCTCATGTCAATTCCTCAGGGGGTAATGGTGTCCGCTTCTAGGTGGCGGGCAGGTTGCGGAAGCGTTTGCAATGCCGGTGCCAATGTAGAAATTTTCAATAAAATCAAATAGTTAATTATATTTCATGGGCTTGTATACAGTCCTCTGGAACGATATCGCTACGAATCCAGGCGTCGCAAATGGAAAAGTCGAAGTCGCACCAGACAGGACGTGGCTTTCGCTCGATTGTTGCTGAATCGTTACGGTGTAATGATATCGATACGTTATCTGATTGGAACCGCTCCGGGGCATCGAGGGTCGGTAACTGGGAGGTTTTACAAACAAGGAGCTAGATCGACCATGAGACCCCTGATTCCCCTGGCATTCGCGCTGCTCGGCGCCACCAGCCTGCAGGCCAGCGAGACCGTCACCGTGACCCTCGAACAGGCCAGCGCAAACGGCACAGGCGCGCCTGTGGGCACCGTGATCATCAGCCAGTCGCCCTATGGACTGATCTTCACGCCGAATCTGCAGGGGCTGGAGCCGGGCGTGCATGGCTTTCACGTGCACACCGAGGCCAACTGCAACGCGGCCGAAGTGGACGGCAAGCTGACACCGGCCGGCGCGGCAGGCGGTCACTGGGACCCGGAAAAAGCCGGGCGCCACGGTTTCCCCTGGGAGGACGATGCCCACCTCGGCGACCTGCCAGCGTTGCTCGTCACCGAGGATGGCAACGCCAGCCAGCCGGCGCTGGCACCGCGACTCAAGCGCCTGCAAGACCTGCATAACCGTTCGCTGATGATTCATGCCGGCGGCGACAACCACGCCGACCACCCGCAACCTCTGGGCGGCGGCGGGGCGCGTGTGGCG
>CAMPIF010000421.1 GCA_946886245.1 Ectopseudomonas composti
CTGGCGGAAGCGCTCGAAGACGCGCGGCAGGTCCTCCGGGGCGATGCCGGGGCCATTGTCGCGCACTTCCAACTGATAATGCCCGGCCTCGAGGGCGCCGCTCAGCCAGATCTGCCGGTCGGTCTGTGGCTGCAGGGCATCGAGGGCGTTGCTGATCAGGTTGACCAGAATCTGCTCCAGGCGAATCTGCTCGATGTTCAGGCGCGTCTCGGCGAACGCGTGGTGGATCTGTACACGGGTGCGCTGCAGGCGCGGGTGCAACAGCAGCAGCGCGGCGTCCACCGCCTGTTGCAGCGAAGCCTCGCCCTGGTCGCCGGTGCGGCGGGCGAAGGCGCGCAGGCTGGCGGTGATCTTGCCCATGCGATCGACCAGCTCGGCGATGTTCTGCAGATTGCTGCTGGCGACATCCAGCGCGCCGCGCTGGAGAAAGCGCACGGCATTGGCGGACAGGGTGCGCAGCGCTGCCAGCGGCTGGTTCAGTTCGTGGGCGATGCTGGTGGACATCTGCCCGATCACCGCCAGCTTGCCGGCCTGCACCAGTTCGTCCTGGGCCTGGCGCAGGGTGGTCTCGGCCTGCTGGCGTTCACGCACCTCGGCTTGCAGGCGTTCATTACTGGCCTGCAGGTCGGCGGTGCGCTCGGTGATCTTGCGTTCCAGTTCGTCGTTGGCCGCCTGCAGCGCCTCACGAGCAGCCAGGCGGGTGGCGATGACCTTGCGCCGCTCGTTCCAGGCGATCAGCAGAAAGGCCAGCAGAGCCGCCGCCACGGCCGCCAGCATGCCGTGGCTCATGGCCGCGCTGCGTTGCTCCTGCAGTGGGCTGAGCAGGGTCAGGTGCCACGGCGTATCTTCCAGGCGACGCGTCTGCAGCAGGTAGTTGGCGGGCGTGCCGGCGGTGGTGAAGCTGACCTGTTCGATGCCCTCGTCCAGCGGCGAGCGGTTGAACAGCTGCAGTTCTTCCAGCGCCGCCCAGTGATATTGCAGGCTGCGCGCCAAGCGCTCCTTGGTGGCTTCGTCGAGCGGGCGCACGGACTTGAGGCGCACCATCGGATCGCTGGCGAGGATGATGATGCCGTTCTCGTCGCTGACGTAGGCTTCCAGCAGCGCGCGTTGCCAGCGCTCCTCGAGGTCGTCGAGGCGCACCTTGACCACCGCTACGCCGATGATGCGATTGCCCTCGCGCAGGCCATGGGCCAGGTAGTAACCAGGCTCACCGGTGGTGCTGCCGATGCCGTAGAAGCGGCCGGGGCGGCCCTTGATAGCGTCCTGGTAGTAGGCACGGAACGACAGGTCTTCGCCGAGGTAGCTGTCGGCCTCGCCCCAGTTGCTGGTGGCGATCACCCGGCCGTCGGGGTCGAGCACATAGATGGCCAGGCTGCCGCTGCGCTCGTTGAGGCCCTGCAGGTACACGTTGACGTGATGACGGCGGTAGGCCGTGGGCGCCAGCAGCAGGCGCGAGACGTTGCCTTCCAGTTCCAGCAGGCTGGGCAAGTAGGTGTATTTGGTGATTTCGCTTTCCACCGCGCGGGCGTTGAGCTCCAGCTGGCGCTCGCCGTTCTCGGCCAGCGCGCGGATGCCGGCGCGGTCGCTGAGGTGATAGGCGGCGTAGCCGCAGCCGAGCAACAGCAGCAGGAACAGCAGAATCAGCGACAGGTGGCGGAGCAGGCGCGGTTTCACGATCAGATCGGCGCGAGGAGGGGCGGGCAGGCATTGCATCATAGTCGTCCCGGGCTGGCCAGATGGGCGGGCAGTTGCCCTCTCCCCCGGCCCCTCTCCCATAAATGGGAGAGGGGAGCAAAGCCCGATCTTAGTGCTGGAGGATCTTCGCCAGGAACTGCTGGGCGCGTTCGGAGCGGGCGTTGATGTCGCCGAAGAATTGCTCCTTGGGGCAGTCTTCGACGATCTGCCCGGCGTCCATGAAGATCACCCGGTCGGCGACCTTGCGCGCGAAGCCCATCTCGTGGGTCACGCACATCATGGTCATGCCTTCCTGAGCCAGCTGCACCATCACGTCGAGCACCTCGTTGACCATTTCCGGGTCGAGCGCCGAGGTCGGCTCGTCGAACAGCATCACCACCGGGTCCATGGCCAGGGCGCGGGCAATGGCGACGCGCTGCTGCTGGCCACCGGACAGCTGACCAGGATGCTTGTGCGCATGGGCAGCCAGACCGACACGATCGAGCAGGGCCAGCCCCTTCCTGGTGGCTTCCTCCTTGCTGCGGCCGAGCACCTTGATCTGCGCGATGGTCAGGTTCTCGGTGATGGTCAGGTGCGGGAACAGCTCGAAGTGCTGGAACACCATGCCGACGCGCGAGCGCAGCTTGGGCAGGTTGGTCTTCTTGTCGGCGATGGAGGTGCCGTCGACGTTGATGTCACCCTTCTGGAACGGCTCCAGCGCGTTGACGCACTTGATCAGGGTCGACTTGCCCGAGCCGGACGGCCCGCACACCACGACCACCTCGCCTTTCTTCACCTCGGTGCTGCAATCGGTCAGCACCTGGAAGTCCCCGTACCACTTGTTGACGTTCTGGATGGAAATCATACGGCTAACCTTTTTTGCAGAAGCTTGACCAGGCGCGAGGCGGCGAAGCTGATGGTGAAGTAGACCAGGCCGGCGAAGATCAGGAACTCATGGGGCTGGCCAATGATGTCGCCACGCGAGCGTGCGGCGTTGAGGAAGTCCATCAGGCCCACGGTGTACACCAGCGAGGTGTCCTGAAAGAGGATGATGCTCTGCTGCAGCAGCAGCGGCGTCATCTTGCGGAAGGCCTGCGGCAGGATGATCAGGCGCATGCTCTGCCCATAGCTCATGCCGAGCGCCTGGGAGGCACCCATCTGGCCCTTGGGAATGGCCTGGATACCGGCACGCACGATCTCGCAGAAGTAGGCCGCCTCGAACATCACGAAGGCCACCAGGCACGAGCTGAACGCACCTATCGGCGTGTCTTCGCCGGTGATCCAGCGCAGGATGAACGGCACCGCGAAGTAGAACCAGGTGATCACCAGCAGCAGCGGGATCGAGCGGAAGTAGTTGACGTAGGTGGCAGCGATATTCGCCAGCAGCTTGTTGTGCGACAAGCGCATCAGGGCCAGCAGAGTGCCCAGTGCCACCCCGCCAATGATGCCCAGGGCCATCAACTGCAGGGTCATCGCCATGCCGTCCCACAGGCCTGGCAGGGCGGGGATGATTTCGCTGAAATCCATCATTTACCCCCTACGGAGATCAGGCCAGGCACGGCAACCTTCTTCTCGATCATGCGCATGATCATCATCAGACTCATGTTCAGGGTGAAGTAGATCAGCGTGGCCAGGGTGAAGGCTTCGAACAGGTTGGCGCTGAATTCGGCGGTCTGCTTGGTCTGTGCCAGCAGCTCCATCAGCCCGATCAGCGACGCCACCGAGGAGTTCTTGAAGATGTTGAGAAACTCGCTGGTGAGCGGCGGAATGATGATGCGGTAGGCCTGCGGCAGCAGCACGTTGCGGTAGATCTGCGGCAGGCGAAAACCCATGGCGTAGGCTGCGGCGGTCTGGCCCTTGGGCAGCGCCTCGATGCCGGTGCGTACCTGTTCGCAGACCCGCGCGGCGGTGAACAGGCCGAGGCACACCACCACCGAGAGGTAGGCCGAGGTGGCAGGGTTGAGGTCCTGCTTGAACCACAGCTCCAGCGGCTCGGGTAGCAGGTCCGGCACCAGGAAGTACCAGAGGAACAGCTGCACCAGCAGCGGCACGTTGCGGAAAATTTCCACGTAGGCAGTGGCCAGACCGGACAGCCAGCGGTTTGGCAGGGTACGCATCACGCCGAGCAGAGAGCCCAGCGCCAGGGCGATGATCCAGCCGGCCAGGGCAATGGCGATGGTCCAGCCCAGGCCGGTGATGAACCAGTCCAGATAGGTCTCGCTGCCGATGCCGGTGGACTTGAAGTAGATACCCCAGTCCCAGTTGTAATTCATGCGGGTGATCCCCGTGTGGCTAAAGCTTGGGTTGGAGGGGCCGAGCGCGCAGCAGCGTGCCCCAGCCGCGGGTGGCGGCTGTGCCCCTTATCCATCAGGAGAAAGAACCGTAGGGCGGGTGCAACCCGCCAGAGTCGTCGTGGAGGATCGGGTTGGCGGGTTGCACCCGCCCTACGGTGCTGTGCTAGCTCTTGTGAAGCTGGCGCAGGTTTACCGTCAGATCTGTTCTGCAGACTTGTCGGTCGGGTTGGCGATCAGCTTCTTCAGCTCGTCGCTCATGGGGAAATTCAGGTTCAGACCTTTCGGCGGCACCGGCTGGAGGAACCATTTGGCGTAGATGTCGTTGAT
>CAMPIF010000422.1 GCA_946886245.1 Ectopseudomonas composti
TTCTCCACGTTATTCATCGCCGTATTCCACGTGCTGACCGAGCGCGACGTGCTGGTGCTGCGCATCGGTAACGAAACCAGCGTCGATGCCGTGGTGGTTGAAGAAAGCGCACCGGAGCGTGGCGAGGAGCGCGAAGCCGCGCGTCAGCCGATACACAAACCGGAAAAGAACTCCGAGGAGTGGGCGGCGAACCGCTTCATGGATGCGGTGAACTATTACCAGCGGCGTATTCCGGCGGGCGACACCCCCATCGAAGTCGAGCCGATCCGCGTCGGCGTGATCGAGCGCAACGTCGATTTCGACGCGCCCGATTTCGCCGATTACCTCGGCGCCTGCCCCGATGGCAAACCGCGCACCTGCGTCTACGCACGGGACGCCGACGAGCCGGACAACCATGGCAGCACCGTGGCCGGCATCCTCGCCGCGCACTGGGACAAGGGCGGCAACACCGGCTTCCTGCGCGGGCTGGACAAGGCCAGCCAGGGCTTCGAAGTCATAGTCGAGCGCAACTCGGACGCCGGCATCACCGCCAACATCGCCGCCTCGGTCAACCTGGTGGAAGACGGCGTGCGCGTGCTCAACTGGAGCTGGGGCATCCACCGCGTCGGCACGCGCAACGTCGAAGGCGACGAGATCGATTCGCTGGTGCGCTCCGGCATCGCCATGAGCGGCTACGAAGAACTGCTGGAGGAGTTCTTTCTCTGGTTGCGCGAGGAGCACCCGGACGTGCTGGTGATCAACTCCGCCGGCAACGGTTCGTCCTACTCCGGCAGAGACGAGTACCGCCTGCCCTCCTCCTTTATCACCGAGCAACTGCTGGTGGTCGGCGGGCATCAGCGCAGCACGGACAAAGAGGTCGACATCGACGACCCGGGCTACGTCGTCAAGCGCGACTCGTCGAACGTCGACATGCGCGTCGACATCACCGCCGCTGCCTGTGCTCGCGCCTCGACACGCGAGAGCGATGCCACCGGCGACGTGCATTGTGGCACCTCCTACGCCACGCCACTGGTCACCGGCGTGGTCGCCGCCATGCTGTCGATCAATCCGCGCCTGCAACCGGAACAGGTGCGCATGCTGCTAAGGCGCAGCGCCATGACCATCGGCGGCGATTACGACTTCGAGCCGATGGACGCCGAAGACCTGACTGCGCCGATCCTGCCATCTGAGCGCAACTACAAGATGAGCGACAAGGACGTGGGCCGCTCGGCGCGGCTGGATATGCAGAAGGCGCTGGACCTGGCGGTACAGAGTCGTGATCGGGTGCGTTGAGCTGCAGCGGCTCAACGCAGCAGAGCGGGCACCTTGCGCTGCAACAGACTGATCAACTCCGGCTGCATGCAGGCGTAGTCATCGGGAATATCCAGACAGATCACCCGCTTGCCCGCCAGGACTTGCCGGTACTGGCGGGTCAGCTTGCTGCGCTGGCTCTTCTCCATCACGAAAATCAGCGTTGCCCAGTCGAGCTGTTCTGCCGAAACACGAACCTCGGCGTCAGCGGCGAGCCCGGCTGAGTCGGTCTCGACACCTGGCCACTGCGCGAATACCCGCTCGGCTGTCGGGCTGCGCAAACGGTTGCGACTGCAGATGAACAAAGCGCGGATCACTCGCCGGAAACCCGCTCGTAGAGTTCGACCGGTTCCAGCTTGCCCTGGCAACCGCACTGGCTGTGGCCCAGGCCCAGATGGCGGAACCCGGCCTTGAACAGCACACGGCCGGATTGCGGATTGCGCGCCAGATGGCTGGCGTGCAGACGGCGCAGGCGCAGTTGCTGGAAGGCGAAATCCACCAGGGCATTGCAGGCTTCGCTGGCGTAGCCACGGCTCCAATAGGGCACGCCGATCCAGTAGCCCACCTCGGCCTCGCCCCGGCCAATATCCATGAGCGCCATGCTGCCGACCAGCTTGCCGCTGCCGGACTCGGTGATGATGAAGTTGGCCGCCGCACCGCTGGCCCACTCCTGCGCGCAGCGTTCGATCCACTGCTGCGCCAGCGCGGGCGGATAGGGATGGGGAATGCTGCGGGTGACATCGGCGATGCGAAAATCACCGGCCAGGCGCTGTATCTCGTCGGCATCCTGCGGCTGCGGCGGGCGCAGCGTCAGGCGTTCGGTTTCGATGCGATGCTCATCCATTTGCGTCTCCTGTCAGACCGGTTGGCTGCGCTGCGCGCACCGGCGCTTCTCCTGAATTGCCCACTCAGAACGGAGAAGGCCCGATGGGATAGAACGCCCCGGCACTCCACACGCCCAACCAGGGCTCTCCGTCTATTTCGCGCTCCACCGCCAGTTCTACCAACTGGTAGAACACGTTGCGGTGAATCAGCGCTTCGAGGTTACGCCGCACCAGAATGTAGGGCGAGGGCTCGAGTGTCGCAGGATCGATCTCGACGCGAATCGGATGCTCGGCACCGGCCACGACTTCGTCCTCGACATTGGTGGTAAAGCGCAACACCTGCGTCTCGCCCTCACCTTCCACCTGCAGGGTCACGGCAACGAAGGGCGCGTCCTCGACCTGGATACCGACCTTCTCCACCGGGGTGATCAGAAAATAGTCGTCACCGTCACGGCGAATGATGGTGGAAAACAGTCGCACCATGGGTTTGCGGCCGATCGGCGTGCCCAGGTAATACCAGGTGCCATCGCGGGCGATACGCATATCGATATCGCCACAGAAATCAGGGTTCCACAGGTGCACGGGGGGCAGGCCCTTGCCTTCGCCCTTGGGGATCTGCGCCAGCAGGTCGCCGGCCTTGCCTGGATCGCTCATGCTCTCTCCTCGTCCGTTGCCCGGCACACCGGGTCAGACGAACGAGGATACACCAGCTGAGAGGTGATCCCTGTCCAGCAGCCCCGTCCCGGGATTGCGTCACGGCGCCCATAGGCGGCGGACTGACCCAGGACTGACGCACGAAAATCCGTCACTCGTGGTCACAGCCCTGCACACCTGTCACTGGGGAATCGGCAACTCTATGGCTTGCATGTCGAGTTGCAGGCTCTCATCGGTTTCCTTGATGGCCAACGGCAAAGTGAAGTTCGGGAAGGCAAGTGCCAGCACAGCACCGTCATTCAGACTTGCTCGAACGGGCTTGGGCAAGGGTTCAGAAAATGTGGCGCAACCGTTCTTGTCGACACGTCCTTCGATGGAAAGGTGCTCGGGCCGCTCCAGCGAGCGGTGAACCTGCAATCGCCATGACGTATTGATACCAAGGTTGTAAGTACTGCCATATAGCTGGTTCAGATCCAGGCCACAGGCTTGTAGGTACAAAGGTTTTTCTGGCAAGACCTTGGCCTGCTCGCGCTGACGCTGCAGGAAGCGCCCCCACTCCAGGCGGGAGGTGACTGAGCGAGTCCGGTAGCCATCACCCTCGGGGCCCTGCAACAAGGCCAACCGGCTGACGCCATCCTCGAGAGTGGCCAGGTCAGTCTCGCTGCGAAGCAACTCCAGCAGATGATCGATGGCAGGCCGAACGGCCGCCTTCAGGCCCAACAAGGCCGCCTGCTCGTAGTGATACGCCTCTGCCTGCCGGTCAACAGCGGGCAGCCCCAAGCCGTTGGCGGCCATACGCGCCAGATGATAGTGAGCTGCAGCGACCTTGCGATCAGCACCTTGTTGCAAAGCCTGACGGGCACCGTTGAAATCCCCCTCCTCCAGCAACATCACTCCGTAGTTGGTCCATGACTGCTCGTTATCGCGAGTCTTGCCCTTGTCCAGCCACTCCACTGCCTTGGCTCGCAGCCGGGTACGGTCGTCTTCTGTCGAGGTGCTGAAGTAGTTGTTACGCAGCGCCAGATAAGCCTGCAGATAATTGCGCGAGGCCTCCGTCAGCCACGCGATGTCTGGTTCCTGTTCATACGCCTGGGCAAAGTAGTCACCCGACTGCTCCGCTCTGAGAACTCCAGCATACTGCTGGATCTGATAGTCGAGATCGGAAGGGCTGTAGGCTCGGCCGAGGTTGATCAGCGTCGGCATCAGCAGGCCGCGTTGCAAGGCCTCTTCAAACAAAGGAATCGCATCGTTGGGGCGTTTTTCACTCATCAGCATGGAGCCAAGATTGTGGCTGGCTCGAGCCGAACCGCCTGCCCGAGCCTTCTCGTAATAGCTTCTGGCGAGCGCTTCGCTCTCGTCCACGCCCTGCCCAAGGTGATAAGCCTTGCCAAGCAAGAACAAGGCTAGCGTATCGCCCTTCGCCGCAGCGCTTTCGGCCTTTGGCAGAAACTCGCTGTAACGCTGCTCGTTGAACAGGGCTTCCAGGTCGGCAGCATAAGCAGCCTGCGTGAGACACAGGCTGAGGG
>CAMPIF010000423.1 GCA_946886245.1 Ectopseudomonas composti
CTGCTCGTTCCAGTCGAAGGCCCAGAGCACGGCATTGACGCTGCCAAGCAAGCTGCTGAACAGTTGCTCGCGCGCACCCAGGCGCTCCACTTCGGCACGGCTGTGCAGCAGAGCCAAGGTCAGTTCTTCCAACTCGGAAACAGCGTTGCCCTGATCGTCCATTACAGCGGCCATCCGTGCTTTGCCTCGCATTGAAATTGAGCATAGTGCGAGCCGTTGGACAAACACAAAGGCCCGCCAGTTCGGCGGGCCTTTGCTTGTAACGAGCGGCGGTCAGGCAGTCGCGCTGGACGGTCGCAGCGAGTAGGTCTTGAGCTGCTCGGCGAACTCCCGCAGCGACTGGATGCCACTGGCCTCGGCCTCGTGCACCCACTGCTTCATGGCTTCGAGCATGTCATGGCCGTTGCTGCTGGTCCTGACCCAGATCTGCTGCAGCGCCAGGCGCTTCTCGTAGATCACCTTGAGTGCCTGACTCTGCGCCAGCAGATCGGCGATACGCGCATGATGCTGCTCTTCCAGCAGGCTCGGTTCACGCGACAGCAGGCGCTTGGCACGGCGGAAAAGATGACGAACGGACTCGTCGGCCTTGGCCACTTCCTGCTTGACCAACGGCGCGATCACCAGCTTGCGGTACTGCGCCATGATCTGGAAGCGGTTGTTGAGGATGGCCATGGCGGTGTCCATGTCGAGATGACCCTTGCCCTCCACGCGGTGGGCGATCGGCGCGACACGCTGCACCTGCGCCAGACCGAAGAAGCTGAACAGCTTGATCCAGGCCCAGCCCATGTCGAACTCCCACTTCTTCACCGACAGCTTGGCGCTGTTGGGGTAGGTATGGTGGTTGTTGTGCAGCTCCTCACCGCCGATCAGGATGCCCCAGGGCACCAGGTTGGTGGCGGCGTCGCGGCACTCGAAGTTGCGATAGCCGACCGCATGACCAAGGCCATTGATGACACCTGCGGCCCATACCGGAATCCACATCATCTGGATCGCCCAGACGGTCATGCCGAGTACGCCGAACAGAGCCAGGTCGATGATCGCCATCAATGTCACGCCGCCAATCGGATAGCGGCTGTAAACATTGCGCTCGATCCAGTCATCCGGGCAGTTCTTGCCGTAGATGCGCAGCGTTTCCTGGTTCTTCGCCTCTTCCTGATAGAGTTCGGCACCTTTGCGCAGCACGGTGCTCAGGCCCTTGATGACCGGGCTGTGCGGGTCATCGACGGTTTCGCACTTGGCGTGATGCTTGCGGTGAATCGCGGTCCACTCGCGAGTGTTCTGACCCGTGGTCAACCACAGCCAGAAACGGAAGAAATGCTTGAGCGCGGGGTGCAGTTCCAGTGCACGGTGCGCAGAGTAGCGGTGCAGATAGACAGTCACGCTGACGATGGTCACGTGTGTCATCAGCAAGGTCGCAGCCACCAGCTGCCAGACCGACAGGTCGAGTAAACCGTTGTACCACATGGGCGCTATTGCCTCTTGAAGGGAGAACGCGGCTTGTCCTGCAAGGACGAACCTGATCACATTATCCCTGACCCATGCCAGAAAACCAGTTGGTCTTTTAGATGAGAATGTTTCAGCAGTGAAGCATCTATACTGCCCAGCATTTACAGGGAGCGCTGCCGCTTGCCCATGCGTATCGACACCGCCGCCTTGCGCCTGACCCTGGGCTACCTGCTGCTCGCCGCTCTGTGGATCCTGCTCAGCGATCATCTGTTGACCGCCCTGGGCCTGTCCGTGGCGCACCAGGAGCGCTTGCAATCTCTCAAGGGCCTGTTCTTCGTCGTGCTCACCAGTGCGCTGCTGTATCTGGTGTTGCATCGTCACGCCCTGCAGCACCGCCGCGCACGCCTGGAACTGGCCGGTAACGAGGAACGCCTGCGCCTGGCGCTGGATGCCACGCGCGACGGCCTGTGGGACTGGGACGTGACGAGACGCCGCGTGTTCTTCTCCGAGGGCTACGCCAGGCTTCTCGGCCTCACTCCGCAAACCCTGGGCGATACCCGCGAAGACTGGGCCGCGCGCCTGCACCCGGATGACGCTGAGCGCGCGCTGCATGCACTCAACGCCGAGTTGAGCGAACAGGCCTACGAAAACCTCTACCGCCTGCGCCATGCCGATGGCAGCTATCGCTGGATTCACTCGCGCGGCCGCCTGCTGCGAGACGAAAACGGCCAACCTCAGCGCTTCATCGGCATCGCCAGCGACATTACCCAACAACGCGCCATCGACGACAGCCTGCGCCAGGCCGCAGCGGTGTTCGATGCCACGCAGGAGGGTGTACTGGTTACCGATGCCGAGCAGCGGATCGTGCACGTCAACCCGGCCTTCAGCCGCATCACCGGCTACAGCAACGAGGAAATCCTCGGCCAGCACCCCAACCTGCTCAAATCCGGCCGCCATGACAGCGCCTTCTACCAGAGCCTGTGGCACGCCCTGCAGAACCGGGGCGCCTGGAGCGGTGAAGTGTGGAACCGGCGCAAGAGCGGGGAGATCTACCCGCAGTGGCAATGCATCCGCGTCATCCACGACGAACAGGGGCGCGTCAGCCATTACGTGGCGGTGTTCTCCGACATCACCGCACTCAAGCGTTCGCAGCGCGAGCTGGATTACCTGGCCCACCACGACCCGCTGAGCAACCTGCCCAACCGCCTGCTGTTCACCGAACGCGTCGCCCATGCCCTGGAGCGCAGCAGGATCGAGGAACTGCGCGGGGCAGTGCTGCTGATCGATCTGGACCATTTCAAGCACATCAACGAGAGCCTCGGCCACAACGTCGGGGACCTGCTGCTCAAGGGCGTCGGCGAACGCCTGCAGGAGGATCTGCCCAGTGGCTGCACGCTGGCCCGGCTGGGTGGCGACGAGTTCGGCCTGCTCAGCGAAAATTGCACCGATGCCGCTCAGGCAGCCGAGCTTGCACAACGCCTGCTGCGCAGCCTGGAAACGTCCTTTCGCCTCGGCGGCCACGAGCTCTACATCGGCGCCAGCATCGGCATCAGCCTGTTCCCCGAAGATGCCGATAGCGTCGAGCAGATCCTGCGTAACGCCGACTCGGCGCTGTTCAAGGCCAAGAGCAGCGGCCGCGAAGGCTATGCCTTCTATGTGCAGGAGCTGACCGACTACGCCCGCCAACGCGTGGAACTGGCCAGCAGCCTGCGCCATGCCCTGGACAATGACGAGCTGCGCGTCTACTACCAGCCGCTGCATGACCTGGGTGATGGTCGCCAGGTGGGCATGGAAGCATTGGTGCGCTGGCAGCACCCGCAACGCGGGCTGATTGCTCCTGGCGAATTCATCCCGATTGCCGAGGACAACGGCATGATCGGTGCCATCGATACCTGGGTACTGGAGCAGGCCTGCCGCCAGATGGTGCGCTGGAATGCCGAAGGCAGCGCGCTGAGTTTCGTGGCGGTGAACGTCTCCAGTCGTCTGTTCAGCCGCGGCGAACTCGATATGAAAGTGGCACAGGTACTGGCAGAAACTGGCCTGCCGCCCGCGCAGCTGGAGCTGGAAGTCACCGAGAGCGCCATCATGGAAGACCCGGATGCAGCGCAGAAACTGCTTATCAGCCTGCGCGTCCTCGGCGTGCGTCTGGCCATCGACGACTTCGGCACGGGCTACAGCTCCCTGGCGCGCCTCAAGCGCCTGCCGGTGGACAAGCTCAAGCTCGACCAGAGCTTCGTGCGCGGCCTGCCTGACGACCCGGAAGATGCCGCCATCGCCTGCGCGGTGATCGCCCTGGGCAAGAGCCTGGGCCTCAAGGTCCTCGCCGAGGGCATCGAACAACCCGCTCAAGCCGACTTCCTGCGTGAGCTAGGCTGCAATTACGGCCAGGGTTATCACTTCGGCCGTCCGCAACCGGCACCGGCCAGGCCCGTCGAGGCCACTACGCTGAGCGAAGCGAAGGATAGCCAGTCCAGCACCAGGAGCTGAGCATGCGCGTGTTGATTCTCGAAGACGACCCCTGGATCGCCGATCTGCTCAAGCAGATCGTACTGAACCTGCGCCCCGGCGCTCGCGTCGACTGTCAGGTGCGTGTGGCAGACGCCATCTCGGCCTGGCAACGCGAACCTGCCCAACTGGTGATCGCCGACTGGAACCTGCCGGACGGCAGCGGCACTCTGCTGCTGCAGGCGGTACGCAGCCAGGACCGTGACGTGGCGCTGGTGATGATCACCGCGCGCGCCGACCGCAGCAGCGTGCTCGAGGTGCGCCCCCTGGGCATCAATGCCTTTATCAGCAAGCCTTTCCAGGTGCCCAAGGTGCTGGAC
>CAMPIF010000424.1 GCA_946886245.1 Ectopseudomonas composti
GCCCGCTACCCGGCCCTGCACCTCGATGCCGAAGCGCTGATGCGGCGCGGCGGGGTCGTCGTGGAAGAGGCGCTTGACTGGTGCAGGCAACAGAACCTCGACACCACGCTGCTGATCTATGCCAGCAGCCCGTCGCATCAGCTTCAACGCATCCAGATGCGCTATGGCGCCGAACAGACCGGCGCACGTATCGAGTCGGCGCTGGCCCGAATTGCCCAACAACTGGTGACCACGCAGGGCTTCGGGCAGCTTCTGGTGGCAGGCGGAGAGACCTCTGGCGCCGTGGTAGAGGCACTTCGGATCGAAGGGCTGCACATCGGCCCGAGCATCGACCCCGGCGTCCCTTGGACGCAAGCGCTCGACGAGCGTCAGGCACCTCTGAGCCTTGCCCTCAAGTCGGGCAACTTCGGCAGCGACGATTTCATGATCAAGGCCTGGGAGCTTCTACCATGACCGACGAAAACCGTCTTCGCGAGGACATCGCAAGCATTGGCCGCTCCCTGCACGAACGCGGCCTCAGCCCGGGTTCGTCGGGCAACATCAGCGCACGTCTCGACGACGGCTGGCTGCTGACCCCAACCAATGCCTGCCTGGGTAGCCTCGACCCTGCCGACATCGCCAAGCTGAGCTGGGGCGGCCACCACCTCTCGGGCAAGCCAGCCTCCAAGGAAGCGTTCCTGCACCGCGCCATGTATGACGGCAGCGACGAGTCGCGCGCCATCGTGCATCTGCATTGCGCCCATTCGGCGGCGGTATCCTGCCTGGACTGCCTCGACAGCAGTTCCTGCCTGCCACCGCTGACCCCCTACTTCGTCATGCGCGTGGGACGCCTCCCGCTGATTCCCTACCATCGCCCCGGCGCCCCCAAGCTGGGCGACGTCATCAAGGGGCTGGCCGGCAAGCACAGCGCGGTGCTGCTGGCCAACCATGGACCGGTGGTATCGGGCAAGAGCCTGGAGGCTGCGGCCTACGCCATCGAAGAGCTGGAAGAGACGGCCAAGCTCTACCTCCTGCTGCGTCAGCAACCGGTCCGCCTGCTCGACGAGGAGCAGATCGAAGAACTGCGCCAGACCTTCGGCGCCCGCTGGTGAGATCGACTCATGCCCAGATTCGCTGCAAACCTCACCACGCTGTTCACCGACGTACCCTTTCTCGATCGCTTTGCCCGTGCTGCCAAGGCTGGTTTCAAGGGCGTGGAGTGCCTTTTCCCCTACGATTTCCCGGCAGAACGACTGGCCGAGGAATTGCACCGCCACGACCTGACTCAGGTGCTGTTCAACCTACCTTGCGGCGATTTCGCCAATGGCGAACGCGGCATGGCCGCCGTGCCAGGGCGACAGGTCGAGTTTCGCGCCAGTGTGGAGCTGGCCATCGACTATGCCCTGACGCTGGGCTGCAAGCGTCTGCATGCCATGGCCGGGCTACTGGACGATCCGGAGCAACGCCCCGCAGCACTGGACTGCTACCGCGAGAACCTGCGCTATGCCGCAGAAAAGCTGCACGCCCATGAACTGATGCTGCTGGTGGAGCCGATCAACAATCGCAGCATGCCCCACTACATCCTTAACCATCAGGCCGAAGCCCACGCGCTAGTCAGCGAGCTGGGGCTCGCGAACCTCAGAGTGCAGATGGATTTCTTTCACGCGCAGATCATGGAGGGCGATCTGGCCGCGACGTACAGGCGCTACCAGACGACCATCGGCCACGTGCAGATCGCAGGCGTTCCGGATCACCATGAGCCCAGCAGCGGCGAGGTCAACTATCCGTTTCTGTTCCAGTTGCTCGATGATTGCGGCTATACGGGCTGGGTGGGCTGCGAGTATCAGCCGCGAGGACGCACGGAGGACGTGCCTGGGTTGGATGAAGAGCATCGACCAAGGCTGATACCCCATCATGAAAACGCCCGGCACGAGCCGGGCGTTTTCATGTCAGGGTGAACGCTCAACCCTGGTTGGACTGCTCCGCCGCCTGGATCAGCTCGGCGCCGATCTCCTTTTCGAACTTCTGCCACACCGGGCGCATCGCCTCACGCCATTGGGCGCGCTGCTGTGGGGTCAGCTCGATGATTTCGGTGGTGCCGGCCTTGGCAATGTCCTGCTTGGCCGTGCGGTTGAGTGCGTCAGCCTGCTTGTTCACCTCTACGGAGACCTCGGCCATGATGGTTTCCAGCTCGGTACGCACGTCATCCGGCAGGCCCTTCCAGAATTTCGTGTTGGTGATCACCATGTAGTCGATCAGACCATGATCGGACTCGGTCATGTACTTCTGCACCTCGTGCACCTTCTGGCTGTAGTAGTTCGACCAGGTGTTCTCGGTGCCGTTGACCACGCCGGTCTGCAGGCCCTGATAGACCTCGGCGAAGCTCATCTTGCGCGGGTTGGCGCGCACCGCCTTGAACTGCTCCTCCAGCACCGCCGAAGCCTGCACGCGGAACTTCAGGCCACGGGCATCGGCCGGATCGCGCAGCGGCTTGTTGGCCGACATCACCTTCAGGCCGTTGTGCCAGTAGGCCAGGCCGGTGATGTTCTTGTCTTCCATGGAGGTCAGCAGCGCGCGGCCCTCGGGGCTGGCCTGGAAGCGATCGACCGCGGTCATGTCGTCGAACAGAAACGGCAGGTCGAAGATCTGCACCGACTTGGCGTACTGCTCGAACTTGGCCAGCGACGGCGCCAGCATCTGCACCTCGCCAAGCAGCAACGCCTCCATTTCCTTGCCATCGCCGAACAGCGAGGAGTTGGGGTAGACCTCCACCTTCACCCGGCCGGGCAGGCGCTCTTCAGCCAGTTGCTTGAACAGCAACGCCCCCTGGCCCTTGGGCGTATTGTCCGCCACCACATGGGCGAACTTGATGAGGATGGGGTCCTGGGCAGCCTGGACCAGGCCGGCACAGGACAGGATGGCGGCGCAGGCGAGCGCCTTGGCGGTGAGTTTGAACATGACGTTACCTCGTTGTTTTTGTAGGTCGGTACGTGGTTACAAGGTGGCTGACTGCCTCGGTAGTCAGCCGTTTTTTGCAGGAGCCGGCTTGCCGGCGATCTGCTGAGACGCATCGCCCGCCAGCGGGCTCCTACGGTTCTCCTGCGCGCTGCAGCAAGCGACGAGCGCGACCGAGTACGGGGGCGTCGACCATCTGGCCGTCCACCACGAAGACGCCTTCGCCGCTGCGGGCCGCCGCCATGACGCGACGTGCCCAGGCCAATTCCTGGTCCGCCGGGCGCAAGGCGTCGTGGACGATCGCCACCTGGGTCGGGTGGATGCAGAGCAAACCATCGAAGCCCATGTCGCGCGCATCACGCGTCGTGCGGGCCAGGCCGTCGCGGTCCTCGATGGCGGGAAATACGCTGTCCAGCGGTGCTGCCAGGCCCGCTGTGCGCGAATGCAGCAGCAAGGCGTAACGGGCCTGATCGAGAATGCGTTCGGCCGCTGCGCTGCCGCTGCTCAGGCCAAGGTCCAGGCCCAGGTCGAGGGCGCCGAAGGACAGACGCTCGACGCCTTCGCCGTGGGCGATTTGCGCCAGCGCCAGCAACCCCGCCGCGCTCTCGATGATCGGCCACACTGGTTTGCCACAGGCCGCCACGCGCGCCACCTGCGCGGCGCTTTCCACCTTGGGCAGCAGCACACCGACGACACCGGCATGACGGCCACAGAGCTCGATATCGGCGTCGTGCCCGGCATGTTCCGGCGCGTTGATGCGCACCAGCAGCCGTGCTTCGGGATTGGCCGTCAGGAAGGCATCGAGATTGGCCCGCGCCTCGATCTTGAGGCTCTCCTGCACGGCGTCTTCCAGGTCGACGATGACTGCATCGGCACCGACGGCGAGCGCCTTGGGAATACGCTCAGGGCGACTCGCCGGCACGAACAGGGCACTGCGAATGATTGGCTTGTTCATGCTCGAGCCTCAGCGCAGTTGGCAGGTGTGCGGTGGACGAAAAGAGCGTCGTCCACCCTACGCAGCGACTTGCGGCGCGTAGCCCGGATGAAATCCGGGAGCGGTCTGATGGCAGCCATGAACTTCCCGGATTGCATCCGGGCTACGGTCGGACTCATACGGCCCCCTGCTGATGCAGGCGCTGGATGTCACCGGCGGCATACCCCCGCTCGGCGAGCAGTGCATCGGTCTGCTGGCCCAGCGCCGGGATGGCATCCATGCGCGGTTCGAAAGCACTGTTGCGCCCCGGCGGCAACAGCGCCGGCAGGCTGCCGCTGGGGCTGTCGACCTGGCG
>CAMPIF010000425.1 GCA_946886245.1 Ectopseudomonas composti
GGCCAAGGCCGGTCGCGAGATGATGAAAGGCCGCAACGGCAGCCTGCTCACCCTCTCCTACCTGGGCGCCGAGCGCACCATGCCCAACTACAACGTCATGGGCGTGGCCAAGGCCAGCCTGGAGGCCGGCGTACGCTACCTGGCCGGCAGCCTCGGTCCGGAAGGCACCCGCGTCAACGCCATCTCCGCCGGCCCGATCCGCACCCTGGCGGCCAGCGGCATCGCCAGCTTCCGCAAGATGCTGGCCGCCAACGAGAAGCAGACTCCGCTGCGCCGCAACGTTACCATCGAGGAAGTCGGCAATGCCGGCGCTTTCCTCTGCTCCGATCTGGCTTCGGGCATCAGCGGTGAAATCATGTATGTCGACGGCGGCTTCAACACCACCGCCATGGGCGCCATGGAAGACTGACAGGTTAGCGCCCGGCCCTGGTGCCGGGCGCGACTCGATGCCGCCAGCGGCGTCCTGTCAGGCAATAAAAAACCCGCACGACGTGCGGGTTTTTTATTGCCTGCTCAAGCCCCCCTAGAAGGGACCTGAGCGACTTTACTCAGAAGCGCTCGACATCAGCCTGGGCTTCCAGCTGCTTGCGCAGTGCGGCGAAGTCCTGCTGACCGGCACGCGACGCCAGGAAGTTGCGGTACATGGCGATTTCTTCGTCAGCCAGCGCCTCTTCCGGCACATTCACGCCATCGAGGCGCAGCACCACGTAGTCACCATTGTTCAACGTCACACCGGCGAAGGTCGGCTCACCCGCCTTGGCGGGCTTGGGCATGCGGAACAGCGCCTGCAGCACCTTCGGCTCGACGCCATCCTGACTGCGAGTGGCCGCTTCCTGAACCTGCCAGTCAGCAGCAGCCTGCTCACCGGCCTGGGCGGCAGCCAATTGCGTCTCACCCTCGGCCTTGGCAGCAGCACTGGCACGTTCCTGCTGCAGATGGGCACGAATGCTTTCAGCAACCTGTTCCAGGGGCAGTTGCTCAGGCTTCTTGTGTTCCTTGACGCGCACGACGACCACGGTGCTCGGATCCAGCTCGATGGTCGAGCTGTTGGTACCGTCTTCCAGAACCTCTGGGCTGAATGCAGCCTGCAGCACCTGACGGTTGGCAGTGATGCCAGTGGCGCCACCTTCACGACCGAAGGCTTCGCTGGTCTTGACCTCAAGCCCCAGCTCCTGGGCCGGCTGAGCCAGATCCGATGCTTCGAATGCGGCGTCCTCCAACTGCTTGGTCGCCTCGACGAAGCGCTGCTCGACCTGCTGCGCCTTGAAGTCACGCGCCAGCTTGTCCTTGAGGCTGTCGAAGCTGGGTACGTCTGGAGCCTGAACACCTAGCAGCTTGATCAGGTGCCAGCCGAACTCGCTCTGCACGGGATCGGAAACCTGCCCCTGCTGCAGCGCATAGAGCGCCTCCTCGAAAGCCGGATCGTAAACGCCAGGACCGGCGTAACCCAGATCACCACCGTCGGCAGCCGAACCTGGGTCCTGCGAGAACTCCTTGGCCAGAGCGGCGAAATCTTCGCCAGCGTCCACACGCGCCTTGATCTCTTCGATCTTGGTACGCGCGGCCTGGTCATCGCCCTCGATAAGGATGTGCGCAGCCTGACGCTGCTCAGCCAGGTTGGCGATCTCGCTCTCGTACAGCGGCTGCAGGTCGTCATCGCTGACTTCGACCTGATCGAAGAAGCTGTCCTTCTCCAGCTCGACGTACTCCAGCACGACCTGCTCAGGGCTCATGAACTCGCTGGCGTGCTCGTCGTAATAGGCGTTGACGTCGCTATCGCTCAACTCGATCGCAGCACTATCGGCCTTGATGGTGAGGCTAGCGAAGTCGCGGGTCTGCCGCTCGAGATTGGCGAAGGCACGCGCCTCCTGCTCGGTGACGAAGCTACTGGCACCGAGACCGGCACGCAGTTGTCCGATCAGCATTTCCTCTTCCAGCATCTGGCGGAACTGCAGGCGGGTGTAACCCATCTGGCGAATGACCTGATCGAAGCGCGCGGCATCGAAGCGGCCATCTACCTGAAATTCGGGAGTTTGCAGAATCACCTGGTCCAGCGATCCCTGCGAGAAGGCGAAATGAGCGTCATCGGCTGCTTGCAGCAGCAGCCTGCGCTCGATCAGGCCCTTGAGCGAAGCCTCACGCAGCAGGTTGTCATCGAGCAGCGAGGCATCGAAATCGCGACCCAGTTGCTGCAGCAGTTGACGACGCTGCATTTCAACGGCCTGGTTGAGCTCGTTGAGGGTAATGGTGTCACCGTTCACGTCGGCCGCATTGTTGCGATTGCTGGTCCCCGTGACGATGGCTTCGAAACCGGTAAACGCCATCAGCATCACAATGAGGCCGATGATGATTTTGGCAATCCAACCGCGCGAATTGTCCCTGATGTTTTGCAGCATGCTTCCCCCAGAACGACTGTACAGAGTCACCAGCCGCGCAGCGTGGGTAATGTCCAGATAGAAGAAAGGCGCATCCTTGGATGCGCCTTCTCGTAACGCGTCAAGCGGTCAGAGCAGAAGAGTCTAGGACTACCTGCGCTGCCCCTTGACAGCCGCCAGACTGAGCCTGGACGGCGAGGCAAACCCAGAAGACGCTTAGTTGACGGCGTCTTTCAGAGCCTTGCCAGCTTTGAAGCCTGGGATCTTGGCAGCAGCGATGCTGATCGGCTTGCCGGTCTGCGGGTTGCGACCAGTGCGTGCAGCACGCTCTTTCACAGCGAAGGTGCCGAAGCCAACCAGCACAACGGAGTCACCAGCCTTCAGAGCGCCAGTGACGGATTCAATCACTGCATCCAGCGCGCGGCCAGCAACAGCTTTCGGGATATCAGCAGATGCAGCGATGGCATCGATCAGTTCCGACTTGTTCACTCTAAGTCCCCTTAATTTCTGTTGAGTTTGTTTCTTTGAATTTTAGTGAAAGCAAAGCGGTGCTGGATGGCTTGCCGACACAATAAGAGCCGCTTTATAGCAAGGGCCTGAAAATGGTGTCAAGGAAGCCCTCCGGCTAATGCGTGCTAATTCGCTCCTTGGAATCAGACTCGCGCTTATCATCCTTTGCAACCAGCTCCGGAGCCGCATCAGGCAAGGGCTCCGGGGCGTATTGCAGCGCAATTTGCAGGACTTCGTCAATCCATTTAACCGGTTTAATCTGCAGGTCTTGCTTAATATTTTCCGGAATTTCCTTCAGATCACGCACATTCTCCTCGGGAATGATCACCGTCTTGATCCCACCCCGATGAGCTGCCAGAAGTTTTTCCTTGAGGCCACCGATGGCCAGCACCTGGCCACGCAGGGTGATTTCTCCGGTCATGGCCACGTCCGCTCGCACGGGAATCTGGGTCAATGCCGATACCAGTGCCGTGCACAAACCAATGCCTGCGCTCGGGCCGTCCTTGGGCGTGGCACCTTCCGGCATATGGATGTGAACGTCGCGCTTCTCGTTGAAATCAGCCGGGATCCCCAGGCTTTTCGCGCGACTGCGAACCACCGTCATGGCCGCCGTCATGGACTCTGCCATGACATCACCCAGCGAGCCGGTCTTGATCAGATTGCCCTTGCCAGGCACCACAGCCGTCTCGATGGTGAGCAGCTCACCGCCTACCTGTGTCCAGGCCAGACCGGTCACCTGACCGATCTGATCCTGCTGTTCGGCGAGACCATAGCGATGCTTGCGCACCCCCAGGAAGTGCTCCAGGGAATCGGCGCTGACGGTGACCTGAAAACGCTTCTCGCGCACATGTTCCTTGACCACCTTGCGGCAGACCTTGGCGATTTGCCGCTCCAGACTGCGCACGCCAGCCTCACGCGTGTAGTAGCGAATGATGTCGCGAATAGCCGACTCATCCAGCTCCAGCTCGCCCTTCTTCAGGCCATTGGCCTGAATCTGCTTGGGCGCCAGGTACTTGATGGCGATGTTGACCTTCTCGTCCTCGGTGTAACCCGGCAGGCGAATGACCTCCATCCGATCCAGCAGCGGGCCGGGGATGTTCATCGAGTTGGCGGTACAGAGGAACATCACATCCGACAGGTCATAGTCGACCTCCAGATAGTGATCATTGAAATTGTGGTTCTGCTCAGGGTCGAGCACTTCGAGCAGCGCCGAGGCAGGATCACCGCGCATGTCCTGCCCCATCTTGTCGATCTCGTCGAGCAAAAACAGCGGGTTGCGCACGCCGACCTTGGTCATCTTCTGAATCAGACGACCCGGCATCGAGCCG
>CAMPIF010000426.1 GCA_946886245.1 Ectopseudomonas composti
AGCCGGACAGGTAGAGGTAGCGCTTGTTGGTGGTCTTCAGGTGCTTCTTGATCGAAATCAGCTTCTGCTGACCGATGAAGCCGTGCCAGCAACCCAGCGACTGGGTATAGACGGAGGAGTCGGCGTCGTACTCTTCCATGTCCTTGCGCATGATGTCAGCGGTGTACTGAGCGATTTCCAGACCGGTCTTGAAGCGGTTCTGAGCGCGCATACGGGCGACGGACTCGGGGTTGATAGCGCTCCAGCTGCTGCCGAACTTCTCTTTCAGAGCGGCTACAGCCTTGATGTCGTTTTGATATGCGGACATGGTCAATCCTTCAAGAAATGTGTTGGTTGAGCACCGACTACCCACGCAATGCGTGCACGGATGCAGCGGCTGCGGGAGGCTTCCACTTTGACGGCGAGAATACGGCTGGGGCGAGGATTGACCGCGAGGAGGGGGATGTGGCGAACAGTTCGAGAGCATCGCGTGGGCCGGTTGGCTCGTGGAAACCTTGGGCACCTGCTGGGCTTTCGATCTGTCTGACGCTAAACGCTTCCCCGTCCCTCAGGACAACTTCGTTCCAGTCGCAACCTCGTCGTACGGCCTTGTGGGCTGTTGGGACACGGACCGCTGCGAAGTACTTCGCGGGCGGTCTGGAGATCCTTTTCAGGACCCCTGGCTAGCGGGAGCGAGGCCATCATGCCTCTGGGGAAATGCTTCGTCAAACGTTTTGTAGTGCTTTTTTAAAACTACTACATATTCAGTAGGCGACTGCCTGGTCACGCTTGGTAGCCCATGGGACGGGCGTTTCAGGCATTTCGCGGGCTGCACGAGCTGTCCATCGTTCTTGTGGAGTTAAAGACTTCGACTTTGGTCGGGGGGTCAGTCGAGGGCTTCGACTTTGACGCGCAGCGACATGTCTTCGCGACCCTGGGTCGTGTGCCGACGCAACACGTCGCGGCCGCTGGAGCTGGTTTGCTCGCTGACGCCACCCAGGATGATCCACTCGCCGAGACGACCGCTGACGCGCGTATCGGTGCTTTGCACGTCGATCACGCCGGGGCGGCTGTTGCTGACGCGATCACGCTGGCTGCTGATGGAAACATGGACCAGCTCGCCGGAGAGACTGGCGGTCACGTAGAAGCCGCGAGTCACGTCGCGATATTGAGTGTCCTGGTAGACCTGGCCGTACGGCCCGGTGCCGGTGGTGGTCAGCGGTACGCTCTGGCCGACCTGAATCAGTGCCGGATAGCCTTCGGTAGCCTGTACCTGCTGGGTGCCGCCACCACGGCTGTCGGTGCTGCGGCGGATGATGCGCACCTGGTCGCGACCGTTCACTTCGCCGCGGCCGACCTGTACTTCGGCATTGCCGGCGCTGAGCGTGCCGTCGACGCGATAGCCACGGTCGTTCTGGTAGTTGCTGTCGGCGCTTTCCACGGTGATCAGCAGGCGACGAGGGCGGGTGTCGAGTTGCTGCAGGAGTACGCGCACCTCACCGATCTTGGCTGGGGACGCATTGACGATCAGCTGATTGCCGTAAGCGCTGACCTTGCCTTCGCTGCCAAGCATCGATTGCACCACGCCGAGCACGTCATCGGCGGTGCGGTAATTCAGCGGGATCACCTCGGTGGCCGCATGCAGCGGCAGGCACAGGCCGAGAAGCAGGGCGGCGAACAGCGTGCGCAGGGTCATAGCAGAAAACTCCGCAGATCAGGGTCGGTAATGCTGGTATCCCAGGCCTGGTCGAACTGGGTCTGGCGTTGGCGCACGCGCGCCGGATCGTTGTACAGGGTGTAGCCGGATTGTTGATCGAGTTCAGGCCGCAGGAACAGGCCTCTGTCGTCGGCGATCAGGTAGGCCTGATCGATGCTGGCGTAGTCCGGGTTGAGTTTGCGGATATGCAGGTTGGAGGGCAATCGGCGTGACAGGGCGAGCAGCCGGTGACCTTCCTTCACGGCACGGGTCGGGTCACGCAGCAGGATGCGCAGGCGCGCCCGTGGGCTGCTCAGCAAGAATCGCGTGCAGGCCTGCTGCACGCTGCTGTGATGATAGAGCCAGGGCTCCAGATCATCGCTGTACAGGCACAGATTGCGCTGGGCCTGCTGGATCAACGCCAGGATGTGGGCGCGAGCCTGCTGAGGCTGGCTGAAACGCTCCAGGTGCTCGTGCTGACCGAGCATGAATGGGGCGGGCTCCCATTGCGCCACATCGGGCGTAGCGGATTCTGGATTGTGCACGGCAAAACGCCCCGGCGACTCGAATTCGATGGCCGCCAGTTCGCTGGGCTCTGGCGTATCGATCGTTTCGACCGGGGCGTGTTTGTCGTTCATCGATGCCTCTACTGGCTGCTGCGCACCATGTCCACATGTGGAATGCCGGCGTCGAGGTACTCGTCGCTGACAATCCTGAAGCCTAGCCTTTCATAGAACGGCGTGGCGTGCACCTGAGCGGTGAGCATTTGCTGATGCAGCCCGCGTTTTTCCGCTTCGGCAATTACCGCCTGCATCAGTTTTTCGCCCACTTTCAGGCCGCGCCAGTCCTTGAGCACCGAAACGCGACCGATATGGCCGTCGGGCAGCAGGCGCGCGGTGCCCACCGGGTAATCGCCTTCCTCGGCAATAAAGTGCACGGCGTCGGTATCCTCGGCGTCCCATTCCAGTTCCGGCGGTACCGATTGCTCGGCGACGAACACGCTGTCGCGGATACGCCGAAGCTCGGCATTGTCCCTATGCCAGTCCGCGACACGGACGGTGATCTCACTCATCGGCAAATCCCAGGCTGCCTTGCTTGACCAGTTCCCACAGCAGGGTACGCCCCTCGTCGTCGGCCAGCCAGGCGCCGAGGTTTTCCACATGTAACGCATCGGCGCTGCAGATCAGTTTCAGCAGTTCGCGCAGGCGGGCCGAGACCAGGCGGCTCTGACCGCTGGCGAACAGCACCAGGTCTTCACCGACCTCCGACCAGGCCATGCGGGCGCTGGGGTTGCGGATGAGGATCGCGCCATCTTCCAGGGCACCGAGGAAATCTTCCTCCTCGATCTCGATGCCGGCAACCAGCTCCGGGTACTTGGGCTCGGTCATGAACTGGCCGAACCAGGTCATCAGCAGGCGCTCGTCGCTCATGTGCTCGTTGAGCAGGGCCTTGAGGCGCTCCAGAGCGTCGCGCTGGATCTGGTTGGGATCCTCGCTCGGCTGGATGTCGGCATCGCTGTAGCGCTGTTCGTCGGGCAGGAACTGGCCGAGAAAATCGGTGAAATGGGTCAGTACTTCAGCGGCGCTCGGCGCGCGAAAGCCCACGGAATAGGTCATGCAATCATCCTCAGCGGTGCCACAGTGGGCGAGGCATGGCGGCAGGTAGAGCATGTCGCCGGGTGCCAGCACCCATTCATCGGTTGGTTCGAATTGAGCCAGGATCTTCAGATCGGCGTGGGGAAGCAGCGGGCTGTCGGCATCGCACATCTGGCCAATCTGCCAGCGACGATGGCCGTGAGCCTGCAGCAGGAATACGTCGTAATTGTCGAAATGCGGTCCGACGCCGCCACCGGGCGCAGCGAAGCTGATCATCAGGTCGTCGATGCGCCACTTGGGCAGGAATTTGAAATCTTCCAGCAGCTCGGCCACTTCCGGGACGAACTGGTCGACGGCTTGTACCAGCAGCGTCCAGTCGCGCTCGGGCAGGTCCTGGAAGCTGTCCTCGTTGAACGGGCCGCGCTGCAGCTCCCAGGGGCGCTCGCCGTGCTCGATCACCAGGCGCGACTCGATTTCTTCTTCCAGCGCCAGGCCGGCCAGTTCGTCCGGGCTGATCGGGCTTTCGAAGTCGGGGATCGCCTGGCGCACCAGCAGCGGCTTTTTCTGCCAGTAGTCGCGCAGGAATTCACGGGCTGTGAGGCCACCCAGCAATTGCAGCGGAGTATCAGGATTCATCAGTAAGCCCTTGAAATAGATAAAAACCTTAAAACAAAAACGCCCGGCTCAGCCGGGCGTCCTCGAGGCTGGTGGCACTTAGATCCGCTTGGCCTGGGCCACGGCGTTGCCGATGTAGCGCGCCGGGGTCAGTTGCTTGAGCTCTTCCTTGGCGGCGGCCGGCATATCCAGGCCGTCGATGAAGGCCAGCAGGGCCTCGGGGCTGATGCCCTTGCCGCGGGTCAGCTCCTTGAGCTTCTCGTACGGATTCTCGATGGCGTAGCGACGCATGACGGTCTGGATCGGCTCGGCGAGCACTTCCCAGC
>CAMPIF010000427.1 GCA_946886245.1 Ectopseudomonas composti
TGAAGTCCTGCATCAGCACGCGCGCCGGGCGGTACTGGATCTCGCGGTCGGAGGCGCGCTGGTCGAGCCAGTCGACCATGGCCTGCAGGTCCTGCGGCTGCACCGTCTGGCCGTCTTCGTTGCGCAGCAGGTTTTCCAGCAGCACCTTGAGCGACTTGGGCAGGCGGTCGATGTTGCCAAGGCGCTGGGCGGCTTCGGGCAGGCTGAAGTAGTGGTAGGTGGCGTCGCCGACTTTCAGTTCGCGGCGGCAGTTCAGGCTATCGAGGGAGGGCATTGCACATCTCCTTGGGCCCGCACGGTTCGGGCTGTGTCTGATGGCGGCAGACCTTCAAGCTAGTTCGGCTTGGGCTGTCTGGCTAGCGCATTTCCTTTATCGGTCGCTATACGCTGCCTGTTCTGGGTGGCCGGACCCCATCGAAACGCGATGGCAGGTGGCTTCGTATCTGTGGGCAGCGCATATGTAGCTGGACAGGTTTAGCGGCTCGGGGTTCCGCTCTCGGGTATCATGCGCACCCCAAGGAGACCCTTTGATGAATACCCTGTTTCTGCATTGCCGCCCCGGTTTCGAAGGGGAGGTTTGCGCCGAGATCACCGACCTCGCCGCACGCCTGGACGTCCCAGGCTACTCCAAGACCAAGCCCGGCAGTGCGTGTGCCGAGTTCGTCTGCAGCGAGGCGGCCGATTGCGAGCGGCTGATGCGCAGCGTGCGTTTCAACCAGCTGATCTTCCCGCGGCAATGGGCGCGCGGGGCCTATGTCAGCCTGCCGGAGAGTGACCGTATCAGCGTGTTGCTGGAGGCGCTTGCTGAGTATCCGGTGTGCGGCAGCCTGTGGCTGGAAGTGGTGGATACCAACGACGGCAAGGAGCTCTCGACCTTCTGCAAGAAGTTCGAGGCGCCGCTGCGCAAGGCGCTGCTCAAGGCCGGCAAGCTGGTGGACGATGCCAAGAAGCCGCGCCTGCTGCTGACCTTCAAGAGCGGGCGCGAGGTGTTCGCCGGCATCGCCGAGGCGGACAACCAGGCGATGTGGCCGATGGGTATTCCGCGCCTGAAGTTTCCCCGTGAGGCGCCCAGCCGCTCCACGCTCAAGCTGGAGGAGGCCTGGCACCATTTCATTCCGCGCGAGCAGTGGGATCAGCGCCTGGCGCCGGGCATGACGGCCGTGGACCTGGGCGCCGCACCGGGCGGCTGGACCTGGCAGCTGGTCAATCGGGAGATCCGCGTCACTGCCGTGGACAACGGGCCGATGGCCGAAAGCCTGATGTACTCCGGTTTCGTCGTGCACCAGCGCGCCGATGGTTTCACCTTCCGCCCACGGCATCCGGTGCACTGGATGGTCTGCGACATCGTCGAGAAGCCGGCGCGCACGGCGGCGATGATCGAAACCTGGCTGGGCGAGGGGCTGTGCCGCGAGGCGGTGGTCAACCTCAAGTTGCCGATGAAGCAGCGTTACGCCGAAGTGCGGCGCCTGCTCGACCGCATCGAGTCGGGGCTGGCGGAGCGCGGCTTGAAGGTCAGCATCGGTTGCAAGCAGCTGTATCACGACCGCGAGGAAGTGACCTGCCACCTGCGTCGGCATGGCAAATGATGATCTGCGCGCAGGCCTCAGGGCTGTGCGCGCAGGTGACCTGAAGGTTAGCTTTGCGCGACAATGCGCGCCTGTATGTGGAGCCCCTTATGTCCGAAGCCCTGACCCTCAATCACGATGACCTGCTCGATGCCAGCGGCCTGAATTGCCCGGAACCGGTGATGATGTTGCACAACAAGGTGCGCGACCTGTCGCCGGGCGGTTTGCTCAAGGTGATCGCTACCGATCCGTCGACCCGTCGTGATATTCCCAAGTTCTGCGTGTTCCTCGGTCACGAACTGCTCGGGCAGGCCGAGGAGGACGGCAGCTACCTGTACTGGATTCGCAAGAAGGCCGATTAGACAGTTATCTCGTAGGGCGGGTGCAACCCGCCAAATAGCGGATGTTGTTGGTCGCGATGGCGGGTTGCCCCCGCCCTACGGTTTGCTAGCTTTCGCTGTTCCATCCCGCCTGTCCCGGCGCCAGGCCGCAGCTGTTCAGCAGTGTCTGCCAGGCCTTGACGTGACGCGCCGTGGCTGCGCGGAAATCCTGCCACAACGAATCCTGCTCGCCGGCCAGGCGCTGCAGGTGCTCGCGGGTAGCCGAGGGAATGCCGTCGATGCGCTGCAGCTGCAGCAGCGCCGCCTGCCACTGCCGGCCGCGCTGGTCGACCTGGGCCAGATAAGGCTGCAGGCCGCCAGCGTAGAACTTGATGAAGATGTTCTGCAGGATGCGCCCGCGCGGGGTCGCCTGGCCCAGCGGGCAAAGTGGGCGGTTCTGCTGGCGTTGCTCCAGCAGTTCGCTGCCGGCGTCGAGGTTGTGGCGCAGGCTGGCCAGGCTGGTGATCAACTGGCCGCCTTGCTCGCTGGCGTAGAGGGCGAAGAACAGCGGCTCCAGCTGATCGGCGCTCGGCGGTAGCTGCGCGGGCAGGGCGGCGCCGATGCTGGCCAGCCGCTGCAGTGCGTCCAGTGCGGCGCTGTCTTCCTGCGTGTCCACCGGCAAGGCCTGGTCGGCGAAGCGCAGGTAGTCTTCGAACTCCGGGCTGCCGTTCAGCGCATTCCAGAACACTGCAGGCAGTTGCTGACGCTTGTCGCTGGCCAGGCGCTGCAGGGTGGCCTTCAGGCTGGAGTCGTCCTGCAGATGGGGCAGGCAGTCGTCGATGGCGCGCAGCAGATCGCCTTCATAGCCCAGCCGTTGGCTGGGCATCAGCTGCTTGCCCAGGCTGCTGTTGCGCTGGCTGATCAGCTGCTGCAGGCGCGGACAGCGCCGCGCATCGATCACCAGATCGAGCAGGCCGATGCGCAGTTCGGGGATCGCCGAGATTCGCTCGCGCCGAGTCGGCAGGCGGTACTGACTGATACTGCGACTGTCGAACGAGCTGATGTTCGGCGCATCGAGCGAGCGCTGCAGGCGTTCGAGGTAGTCGCTTTGCAGGGCCAGGCCGTCGTTGGCCGGGCCGCAGGCGGTGAGCAGCAACAAGCAGAGGAGCAGGGCGAGTCGGGTCATGCGCTCAGTCTAGAGCTGATTTCCTGCCTATCCAATCACTCAGGCAGCCCGGCGAATGCGTTTGCGCGCGCTGCGCGCCAGGCGCACGGTGAGCATCGCGGCAGCGCAGGTCAGTCCGACCACCAGGCCCTGCCACAGGCCGCTGGGGCCGCTCGGTTCGCCGAACAGGTCAGACAGCCCCAGCGCATAACCCACCGGCAGGCCGATGCCCCAGTAGGCGAACAGCGTCAGCAGCATGGTGATGCGCGTGTCCTGATAGCCGCGCAGTGCGCCGGCAGCCGTCACCTGAATGGCATCGGAGAACTGGAACAGCGCCGAATAGACGATCAGCGTTGCCGCCACCGCGATCACCGTCTTGTCCGGGGTGTAGATCTGCGCGATCTGTTCGCGCAGCAGGAACATCAGGCTGGCCGATACGCAGGCGTAGCCCAGCGCCGCCGCCATGCTTACCCCGGCAGCGAAGCGCGCTTCGCGCGGCTGACCACGGCCCAGCGCCTGACCGACGCGCACGGTGGCGGCCATGGCCAGCGAGTAAGGGATCATGAACACCATGGAGCTGAAGTTCAGGGCGATCTGGTGCCCGGCGACCACGGTGGCGCCAAGGCCGCCGATCAGCAGGGCGATCACCGCGAAGATGCTCGATTCGGCGAACACCGCGATGCCGATTGGCACGCCAATGCTCAGCAGGCGTTTGATCACCGTCCACTGCGGCCATTCGAAGCGGGTGAACAGCGAGCTGGCGCGGTAGTAGGGCGCCCATTTCACCCAGACCAGCATGCCGATCAGCATGAAGCCCATCACCAGCGCCGTTGCCCAGCCGCAGCCGACACCGCCCATGGCCGGCAGGCCGAACTTGCCGTAGATGAAGATGTAGTTGGCCGGGATGTTCAGCAGCAGGCCGAGGATGCCCAGCACCATCGCCGGGCGGGTGTGACCGAGGCCGTCGCTGAAACAGCGCAGCACGTGATACAGCGCCACTGCCGGGAAACCGCAGGCCACCGCGCGCAGGTAACCCATGGCGGGGGTGATCAGCTCCGGGTCGATGTTCATGGCGCGCAGGATGAATTCGGCGTTCCACAGCAGGGTCGCGGCGCTGCCGCCGACGGCCAGGGCCAACCAGAGTGCCTGGCGCACCAG
>CAMPIF010000428.1 GCA_946886245.1 Ectopseudomonas composti
CTCAACCGCTGAGCGCTAAGGCCATCCCAGGTGCTCGCCGGACTGCCTTGCGCCGTCTTCCCACCCTTCCACGACCCCGCCACCGCCCGCATCGCCGGTGTCGATGAAGGGTTGGAAGACGGCAAAAGGCAGTCCGTCGATCACCTGGGATGTCCTTAGCGCTCAGCGGTTGAGCCACCAGATGGTGGCAGAGTGGCTCAACCTAGCAAGATCGCGGCCAGCCCAGGTCTAGACCAGCTTCCACTTCAGTCGATGCCGCTTTGCCGGCGCCGAAGTAGTGGTGCAATGATCAATGCCAGGCGCAGCCAGCGACGCCAGCCGCGCTTGCCACCGAGCAGTCCGGCCAGTGCCAGTGCGCCGCCCGTGAGCAAAAAGGGTGCATTGCCCTGGCGCAGGCGTTGTCCGTACTCGCGTACCTGTTTGAGTGGCTGGCTGATCTGCAGCATTTCATGACGCAGTTCCTGGCGATGCATCTCCAGACGCATGCGCAGCACGGCTTTGCGCAACTCACGGCGCGAGGCGCCTGGGGGCAGGGTAGGGGTCATGGCAGCAGTTGCTCGCGGTCGCGTTGCAGTTCTTCCAGGCTGGCGCTGAACGGCGCTTCGGCGTTGCGCAGGCTGGTCAGCAGCCAGGCGCCGCAACCGAGCAGGCCCACACCGTAAAACAGGCACAGGCCGGTGGCGACTGTCAGGCGGTGAGTATCCCAGTAGAGGATCAGCAGCAGAGCGGACAGACCTATCAGCAGGAGCAGGGCGAAGGCCAGGCACAGGCCGCCGAGGAGCAGCGCGCGCAGTGCCTGGTTTCGTTGGTCTTCGAGTTCATGGGCCAGCAGCGCTACATGGCCCTGGAGCAGGCCCAGCAGGGCCGCGCCCAGGCGCCGTGGCGAGGGGCCGTTGGACATCGGCGCTGTCAACGGCGGCTGATCAGCAGGCCCAGCACCAGGCCGATAGCGGCCGACAGGCCGAGTGCCTGCCACGGGTGCTTGTGCACGTAATCCTCAGTGGCGTCGACGGCGATCTTGCCCTGCTCGCGCAGGCCGGACTCGGCCTTGTGCAGGGTGTCACGGGCACGGTCAAGACTGCTGCGAATGTCATCGCGCAGGGCTTCGGCCTGTTCGCCGGCAAGGCTGGCGGAATGTTGCAGGAGCTTCTCGGTGTCGCTGACCAGAGCCTGGAATTCATCCAGCAGGGCGTCCTTGGTGCTTGGAGTCGCGGCTTTGCGTGGCATGGTGAGCAGTCCTCTGCGTTGAGTGTGTACTGTTTACGAGTGCGCGGCGGCCTGAGGGTTCCGCAAGAATAGCAGGCCGCTGAAAGACCCAGGCGACGACTGCATGGATGCAGGAGGTAGAGCGACGCAGGAGGCCAAAGCGAGGTGGTTTCTTCAGCAGCCTGATAGTCGGGAAGTGACTGGTTTGGCGCTTGGTATAGCGATTGCATTTTGCTGGTGCGCGAAGCTCGGAGAATGCCCTGTGATGGGGCTTTCTCGGTGCGGCTCAGGATGGTCAATTTCGCGCATAACCATTTGATTAACAAGAAATAAGCATCGATAAGCCGATCTTTGGTGGCGCTATTTTGGGGCCGTCAGACGGCACTTTTCGAGGGCGCGCTGCATGCGCTGGCTGCATTGTGGTGCGCATTTTTGGTTTTGTGCCTTTGTTTGGTGCTTTTTCTTCTGCCTCCGGAGTTTTCTTTCTCGATGGAAAACATCAACAGTGCCGTGGCCACGCTGATCCACGGCTCCAATACCCTGTTCATCCTGCTGGGTGCAATCATGGTCCTGGCCATGCATGCCGGGTTTGCCTTCCTCGAAGTGGGAACGGTACGGCAGAAAAACCAGGTCAACGCGCTATCGAAGATTCTCTCGGATTTCGCCATCTCCGCCCTGGCGTATTTCTTCATCGGCTACTGGATCGCCTACGGCATCAACTTCTTCGAGCCGGCGGCGGTGCTGACGCAGAACCATGGCTACGGTCTGGTGAAGTTCTTCTTCCTGCTGACCTTCGCGGCGGCGATTCCGGCGATCATCTCCGGTGGTATTGCCGAGCGCGCCAGGTTCGGTCCGCAGCTATGCGCCACGGCGTTGATCGTGGCGTTCGTCTATCCCTTCTTCGAAGGCATGATCTGGAATGGCAACTACGGTTTTCAGGCTTGGCTCGAGGCTCGCTTCGGTGCCGGCTTCCATGACTTCGCCGGTTCGGTGGTGGTGCATGCCATGGGCGGCTGGCTGGCCTTCGGCGCGGTGTTGTTGCTGGGGCGTCGCAATGGTCGCTATCGCGACGGCAAGCTGGTGGCCATGGCACCGTCGAACATTCCATTCCTGGCGCTGGGTTCGTGGATCCTGATCATCGGCTGGTTCGGCTTCAACGTGATGAGTGCGCAGACGCTCGAAGGTGTCAGTGGCCTGGTGGCGGTCAACTCGCTGATGGCCATGGTCGGTGGTACCGTCGCCGCGCTGCTGGTGGGGCGCAATGACCCTGGCTTCCTGCACAACGGCCCGCTGGCCGGTCTGGTCGCCATCTGCGCCGGCTCGGACCTGATGCATCCGATTGGCGCCCTGGTCACTGGCGCGATTGCCGGTGCGCTGTTCGTCTGGGCATTCACCGCGACTCAGGTGAAGTGGAAGATCGACGACGTGCTCGGCGTCTGGCCGCTGCATGGCCTGTGCGGCATCTGGGGCGGCATCGCCTGCGGCATCTTCGGTCTCGAAGCATTCGGTGGCCTGGGGGGCGTCAGCCTGGTCAGTCAGGTGATTGGTACTGCACTGGGCGTGGTGGTCGCGCTGGTCGGTGGCTTTGCGGTGTACGGCCTGCTCAAGGCGTCTCTGGGCATTCGTCTGAGCCAGGAAGAGGAATACAACGGCGCCGATCTGTCGATCCACAAGATCGGTGCGGTGAGCCAGGACTGAGATAGCTGCCGGGCGTTGTCAGCCAGTGCCCGGAACAGGCAATAAAAAACCGGGCATCGGCCCGGTTTTTTGTGCGCTTGCCAGTCAGTCGCGACGACCTTCGACCGGTTTGCCGGAGACGGTGCCTTCCTTGAGCATGATCTGGTATTCCTTGCCGTCGGTTTCCACCTGATGCAGGCGCACCAGCAGGTGGCCCCAGTCCTTGGCGAACCACAACACGGTCTTGCGGGTGCTCTGCGTGGGGTCGCGCACGCGCTCGACCTTGATCGCGTCGATCAGGCCCGCCTTGGTGCGCACCACTTCTTCGCCCAGCACGCGGAAGTCGTAGGTTTCGATTTCGTCACCGTCGACCACCTGATAGCTCACGCTCTTCTTGCCGGCCGCGACGTCCTGTTGCAGGGCGATCTGGTAGGTGGACTTGTCCAGCAGGCCGCGATTGAGCGGGAAGCGCACGGCGTCACCACGGTCGGTGCCGATCACTTGCTTCTGTTCCCAGTCGAAGTCCTGCTCGACTTTCTTGCCCTTGCCCAGGCCGCTGCGATTGAGGCGGTAGGTCAGTGGCATCAGGGTATGGTTGTCGACCCGGAAGGTGCTTTCTTCGGTCAGGCCGGCGACCAGCATCGAGGCTTCGAAGTTGAGGGTCCAGCGGCCGTCATCTTCGCGCTTGAGGCTACGCTCGGCGCTGCCACTGACCGGCAACTGCTTCCAGTCCGCGGTGTAGCTGGCGGAGAAGGGCTGCAGATCCTCGGCAAGGGCGGGCAGGCTGAACAGTGTCAGGGCGAACAGCAGGGCACGACGCATAGAGTCTCCTAGGTTCGAATCAGGTGGCCGCTGGCGGGCAGCGGCTGGCCATCCAGCATTGCGCCTTGGGCGCCAAGACGCAAGCGGCCTTCGGCAAACCAGCGTACGGCCAGCGGATAGATCTGGTGTTCCTGCTGATGCACGCGGCGCGCAAGGCTTTCGGCCGTGTCGTCTGCCATGACCGGCAGCACAGCTTGTACGACCAGAGGGCCACCATCGAGTTCCTCGGTGACGAAGTGCACGCTGCAGCCGTGCTCGCTGTCGCCGGCTTCGAGAGCCCGCTGATGGGTGTGCAGGCCTTTGTGCCTGGGCAGCAGTGAGGGATGGATATTCAGCAGGCGGCCTGAGTAATGCTGAACGAAGCCTGGCGTGAGGATGCGCATGAAACCGGCCAGCACCACCAGATCAGGCTGGTGGGCGTCGATGGCCTGGATCAGCGCGGCATCGAAGGCTTCGCGGCCGTCGAACAGCGTGTGGTCAAGCAGTTCGGTGGCGATTTCG
>CAMPIF010000429.1 GCA_946886245.1 Ectopseudomonas composti
GACCGAAGCCATCATCAAGGGTTGGGTGAACAACCTGGCCACCGACGTGTTCCCGGACGACACCGCGCTGATCCAGGCCGTCGACGCCGGCCAGTGCGACGTCGGCATCGTCAACACTTACTACTACGGTCGCCTGCACAAGCAGCAGCCGGATCTGAAGGTCAAACCCTTCTGGCCGAACCAGAACGACCGTGGCGTGCACGTCAACCTGGCCGGTGCCGGTGTGACCAAGCATGCACCGCACGCCGAACAGGCCAGGAAGCTGCTGGAGTGGATGACCACCCCGGAAGCACAAAGCATCTTCGCTGGCGTCAACCAGGAGTTCCCGGCCAACCCGGCGGTTGCACCGTCCGAGGAAGTGGCCGCCTGGGGCACCTTCAAGGCTGATTCGGTCGCCACCGAAGTGGCGGGCAAGCGTCAGGCTGAAGCCACCATGCTGATGGATCGCGCCGGCTGGCAGTAAAGGAGATCGTGCCCACGCTCCGGCGTGGGTACGTCACCAGTGACGCTCCGCGTCACCTCTGTTGGCTTCTGACGCTGCAGCGTCGAGCGCCGCATTCCCACGCGGAGCGTGGGAACGATCATCGACGAGCACAGCGCTGCCGTTATACTGCGACGCCCCGCCCAGCCGGGGCGTCGTCATTTCCGTAGTCGAGGAATCCGCGTGCCGCATCCCGTCCAGCGTCGCTGGTATCCCATCGTCCTTGCCGTCGCCGTTCTGGTGCTGATGCCGTTGTCGGTATTGCTGCTGAGCTGGCATGAGGTCGATCAGCAAATCTGGTCGCACCTGTGGCAGACACAGATGGCGCGCTTGATCGGCAACACGCTGACGTTGGTAATCGGTGTCGGCGTGGGCGTGACACTGCTGGGCGTCAGCCTGGCCTGGCTCACCAGCCTCTGCGAGTTCCCCGGGCGGCGCTGGCTGGACTGGGCGCTGATGCTGCCCTTCGCCATTCCCGCCTATGTCCTGGCGTTCGTCTTCGTCGGTCTGCTGGATTTCGCCGGCCCGGTGCAGACGCTGCTGCGTGAAGGGTTCGGCAGCGGCTTGCGCCTGCCGCGGGTGCGCTCCACTGGCGGTGTGATCATCGTGCTGGTGCTGGTGTTCTATCCCTACGTCTACCTGCTCGCCCGTGGTGCCTTCCTGGCCCAGGGCAAGGGCTTGATGGAGGCGGCGCGGGTGCTCGGGCAGAGCCCCTGGCAGGCGTTCTGGCGTGTGGCGCTGCCGATGGCGCGACCGGCCATCGGTGCCGGCCTGGCCCTGGCGATCATGGAAACCCTGGCCGATTTCGGTGCGGTGTCGGTATTCAATTTCGACACCTTCACCACGGCGATCTACAAGACCTGGTACAGCTTCTACAGCCTGACCAGTGCCACTCAGTTGGCCAGTCTGCTGCTGCTGGCGGTGGCGCTGGTGCTCTATGGCGAGCGCCGTGCGCGTGGCGCCGCGCGGCCAGCCAACGAGCGGCCACGGGGCAAGGCGCTGTATCAGCTGCACGGTTGGAAGGCCTTCGCCGCCAGCGGCTGGTGCGGTCTGGTGTTCGCCTGCGCCTTCGTCATCCCGCTGCTGCAACTGCTGGCCTGGTTCTGGCAGCGTGGTCGCTTCGACCTCGATGAGCGCTACGCCGGGCTGATCCTGCATACCCTCTATCTGGGCGGCATGGCGGCGTTGATCACCGTCAGCGTGGCCATGCTGCTGGCCTTCGCCCGGCGTCAGGCGCCGAATCGCGGCGTGCGTTTTGGCGTCGCGCTGGGCAACCTCGGCTATGCCTTGCCGGGTTCGGTGCTGGCGGTGGCGATCATGCTGGCGTTCAGCTTTCTGGATCGTGAACTGGTGATTCCGCTGGCCACGGCATTGTGCGGTGCCGTCAAGCCGCCTTTGCTGGGTAGCCTGGCGGCGCTGCTGGTGGCCTATCTGATCCGCTTCATGGCGGTGGCCTTCGGGCCGCTGGAAACCAGCCTGGCGCGTATCCGTCCGTCCCTGCCGGAAGCTTCGCGCAGCTTGGGCGTTGGCAGCTTCGGGCTGTTCTTCAGGGTCTACCTGCCCTTGCTGCTGCCAGGCACGCTGTCGGCGGCTCTGCTGGTGTTCGTCGATGTGCTCAAGGAGATGCCGGCGACCCTGCTGATGCGTCCGTTCGGCTGGGACACGCTGTCGGTACGTGTCTTCGAAATGACCAGCGAGGGCGAATGGGCGCGCGCCTCGCTGCCGGCGCTGACCCTGGTGCTGGTCGGCCTGCTGCCGGTGATTTTGCTGATCCGTCGTTCGGCACGCGGTTTCGGTTGATCAATACAGCGCGGTAGGGTGGTTGCAACCCGCCAGTATCGGGGCATGGCGGGTTGCACCCGCCCTACGACCTGAAGCCAGGATGACCCCCCGGACGCATGCGGCTACAATGCGCGCCATTCGCGAGTCGGGGCAGCCCGACAGGACTCATCTAGAAGCGTAGCCGAGGCAGCCAGTGCAAGGCGACAGTGGGAGAGAAAGCGGAATGTACTTTTGTACATGAGCATTTCGAGCCCACTTTCAACGCAGCAATGGCAACGCAGGTAGCTTCTAGGGGGCTAAATCGCTTCGCCAAGCCCGGAAGGAGATAACCCATGGGACAGCGCACCCCCCTCTATGACCTGCACCTGGCGCTGGGGGCCAAGATGGTGGATTTCGGCGGCTGGGACATGCCGCTGCACTACGGTTCGCAAGTGGAGGAGCATCATCAGGTGCGCCGCGAGTGCGGCGTGTTCGATGTTTCGCACATGTGCGTGGTGGACGTGAGCGGCAGCCAGGCCCAGGCCTTTCTGCAGCGTCTGCTGGCCAACGATGTGGCCCGTCTGGAGAGCCCCGGCAAGGCGCTGTACAGCGCCATGCTCAATGAGCAGGGCGGGGTGATCGACGACCTGATCGTCTACCTCACCAGTTCTTCTTCCCAGGAGCAGGGCTATCGGCTGGTGGTCAACGCCGGCACCCGTGACAAGGACCTGGCCTGGATGCACGCCCAGGCTGGCGATTTCGATGTGCAGCTGCGTGAGCGTCGTGACCTGGCCATGCTCGCCATTCAGGGGCCCAAGGCGCGGGTACGGGTATCGGAACTGTTGAGCCAGGCACGTGCAGCGCTGATCCATGAACTCAAGCCGTTCCAGGGGTTGCCCGAGGGCGACTGGTTCATCGCCCGTACCGGTTATACCGGCGAAGACGGGCTGGAGATCGTCCTGCCGGTGAGCGAGGTGGTGTCCTTGCTCAACGATCTGGTCGGTGCCGGTATCGCTCCCATCGGCCTTGGCGCACGCGACACGCTGCGCCTGGAGGCGGGGATGAACCTCTACGGCCAGGACATGGATGAGCAGGTCAGCCCGCTGGCCGCCAATATGGCCTGGACCATCGCCTGGGAGCCGGTCGCGCGCGATTTCATCGGCCGTCCGGCGCTGGAGGTGCAGCGCGCTGCCGGTTGCCCGAGCAAGCTGGTGGGCCTGGTACTGGAGGAGCGCGGCGTGCTGCGCGCGCATCAGGTAGTACGCGTCGAAGGTATCGGTGACGGCGAGATCACCAGTGGCAGCTTCTCGCCTACGCTGAACAAATCCATCGCGTTGGCACGGGTACCGGCAGCGACCGGGGATCGTGCCGAGGTGGAGATCCGCGGCAAGTGGTACCCGGTGCGGGTGGTCAGGCCGGGCTTCGTGCGCAACGGCAAAACCCTTATCTGAGAACCTGTCTGCGATCTGCTGCGCGCCGGCCCTGCTGCGTTATAAACAGGCTCGGAAAGCCGTCAAAGGCTGACGCGCTTCAGCGCGGTCCGAAGGACGAGTGCAACGAGCAATGCTCATTTACAGCTCGTAAACTCTGCTTCCTCGCCTGTTTGACTCGCTGGCGCTCGCCCTACGGGCCAGCCTTCGGCTGTTACTCCCGCTGGTCGTTGCGCCTTGCATGGCTCTCGCTCGCGAGATCGTAAACAGGTTCTGAATCTTTTTAGTCGCGGTGCTGGCTTCCCCTGGCGCCGCGGCCTGCTAAATTGTCCTGACGGCCCACCTGCCGTCATCGCTTACGAGGAAAGACACATGAGCAATATCCCCGCCGATCTGCGTTATGCCGCCAGCCACGAGTGGGCGCGCCTGGAGGCTGACGGCAGCGTGACCGTGGGCATCTCCGACCATGCCCAGGAAGCCCTTGGCGACGTGGTGATAGCGCTCCTGCTGGCCCCAGTCGCGCAGGCA
>CAMPIF010000430.1 GCA_946886245.1 Ectopseudomonas composti
CCCTCTCCCCCGGCCCCTCTCCCGCAAGCGGGAGAGGGGAGGCAAGCGTGCAGCGTTAGATGTCAGCCAGAGTGGCGACCAGAATCGCCTTGATGGTGTGCATGCGGTTTTCCGCCTGCTCGAAGGCGATGTTCCAGGGCGACTCGAAGACGTCTTCGGTGACCTCGATGCCGTTCTTCAGGTGCGGATACTGCTCGGCGATCTGCTTGCCGACCTTGGTCTCGCTGTTGTGGAAGGCCGGCAGGCAGTGCATGAATTTCACCCGCGGGTTGCCGGCGGCCTTCATGATTTCGGCGTTGACCTGATAGGGCAGCAACTCCTGGATGCGTTCGCCCCAGGCTTCCACCGGCTCGCCCATGGACACCCAGACGTCGGTATGGACGAAGTCGACGCCCTTGACCGCTTCCTTCGGGTCTTCGGTAAGCAGGATGCGTGCGCCACTTTCCTCGGCGAACTGCTTGCAGGCGGCGACGTGTTCCTCGCTCGGCCACAGCGCCTTGGGCGCGGCGATGCGCACGTCCATGCCGAGCTTGGCGCCAATCAGCAGCAGCGAATTGCCCATGTTGTTGCGCGCATCACCGAGGTAGGCGTAGGCAATGTCGTGCAGCGGCTTGTCGCTGTGCTCGCGCATGGTCAGCACGTCGGCGAGCATCTGCGTCGGGTGGTACTCATCGGTCAGGCCGTTGAACACCGGCACGCCGGCATAGCTGGCCAGCTCCTCGACGATCTCCTGCTTGAAGCCGCGATACTCGATGGCGTCGTACATGCGCCCGAGCACGCGGGCGGTGTCCTTCATCGATTCCTTGTGGCCGATCTGCGACGAATTGGGGTCGATGTAGGTGACGTTGGCGCCCTGGTCGTAGGCCGCCACCTCGAAGGCGCAGCGGGTGCGGGTCGAGGTCTTCTCGAAGATCAGCGCGATGTTCTTGCGGGTCAGGTGCTGCTGCTCGGTGCCGGTGTACTTGGCGCGCTTGAGATCGCGCGACAGGTCGAGCAGGTAACGCAGCTCGCGGGTGCTGTGGTGCATCAGGCTGAGCAGGTTACGGTTGTGCATGTTGAAAGCCATGATTCGTTCTCCGTTGAGAATGCTGTGCGAGGGATGCCCCTCACCCCCGGCCCCTCTCCCGGGGGGAGAGGGGTGGCTTGGTGATCAGTAGTCGATAGGGTCGCGGATGATCGGGCAGGTCATGCAGTGGCCGCCGCCACGACCGCGCCCCAGTTCGCTGGCGCTGATGGTGATGACTTCGACGCCGGCCTTGCGCAACAGGGTGTTGGTGTAGGTGTTGCGGTCGTAGCCGATCACCACGCCTGGCTCCAGGCAGACCACGTTGTTGCCGTCGTCCCACTGCTCGCGTTCGGCCTCGTAGGCGTCGCCGCCGGTTTCCACCACGCGCAGCTTCTTCAGATTGAGGGATTCGGCGACCACGTCGACGAAGGGTTTGTCCTCGCGGCGTACGTCGATGCCGCCAGGGCGGCTCTCGTCCGGGCGCAGGATGAAGGGCACGATGCTGTTGGCCACTTCCGGGAAGATGGTCACCAGGTCGTGGTCACAGAAACTGAACACGGTATCCAGGTGCATGGCCGCACGGGAACGGCCGAGGCCGGCAACCACCACCCTGTCTGCTGCACCCTTGGCGAATAGCGCGCGTGCGACCTGGCCGATGGCCTGGTGCGAGCTGCGTTCGCCCATGCCGATCAGCACGGTGCCGTTGCCGATGGGCATCACGTCGCCGCCTTCCAGGGTGGCCGAGCCGTGGTCCTGATCCGGATCGCCGTACCAGATCTCGAAGGGCTCATTGGCGAAGTCCGGGTGGAAGGTGTAGATGGCGCTGGTGAGCAGGGTTTCCTGACGGCGTGCGGGCCAGTACATGGGGTTCAAGGTGACGCCGCCATAGATCCAGCAGGTGGTGTCGCGGGTGAACTGGGTGTTGGGCAGCGGCGGGAAGATGAAGCTGGCTTCGCCGAGGTAGGCGTTGAACATCTTCGCCGCCTCGGAATCCGTGTGCTTGGCCAGGTCGGCGCCGGATACGCCGCCGATCAGGAACTCGGCGATCTTGCGGGGCTCCAGCCCTTCGATGAAGGCGCGCACTTCATTCTGCAGACCGAGGCCGACGCTGTTGGGGGTGATCTTGCGGTCGAGAATCCACTTCAGCGCGTTGGGGTCGCTGACGGTCTCTTCCAGCAGGTTGTGCATCTCCACCACTTCGATGCCGCGTTCGCGCATCTTGGTCATGAAGTCGAAGTGGTCGCGCTTGGCCTGGGATACCCAGATCACATCGTCGAACAGCAGTTCGTCGCAGTTGCCGGGGGTCAGGCGCAGGTGGGCGAGGCCTGGCGAACAGACCATCACCTTGTGCAGTTTGCCGGCTTCGGAATGAACGCCGAGGGGCTTCTTGGACATATCGAACTCCTTCTCTTACAGACTCAGGAAACCGTCATACAGCCCGTAGGCGGCGATGGCGGCACCGATCAGTACGGCGACGAAAATGATCTTTTCGACGCCGGTGAAAATGGGCTGTCCCAGTTCGCGCTTGGCCTTGGCGAAGAGGAGCGCGCCAGGGGCATAGAGCAGCGCGGACAGCAGCAGGTACTGCACGCCGGCGGCGTACACCAGCCACACCGCGTACAGGGTGGAGATGGCCGCGATCAGCAGGTCCTTGTTGCGCTCCCCGGCTGCGTTCTCGTAGGTCTCGCCGCGTACCGCCAGCAATACTGCGTAGGCGCTGGACCAGAAGTAGGGCACCAGGATCATCGAGGTGGCCAGGTACAGCAGGCTGAGGTAGGTGGAGGCGCTGAACAGGGTGATGATCAGAAACAGCTGGATCAGTCCGTTGGACAGCCACAGCGCATTGGCCGGAACGTGGTTGGCGTTCTCCTTGCGCAGGAATTCCGGCATGGTGTGGTCGCGCGCGCTGGCGAAGAGAATCTCGGCGCACAGCAGCGTCCATGACAGCAGCGCACCGGCCAGCGAGACGATCAGGCCGATGGCGATCAGCTGCGCGCCCCAGGGGCCGACCACCTGCTCCAGTACGCCGGCCATGGACGGGTTCTTCAGCCCGGCCAGTTCGGCCTGGGCCATGATGCCCTGAGACAGGATGTTGACCAGTACCAGCAGCAGAAGCACGCCGACGAAACCGATCACCGTGGCCTTGCCGACGTCACTGCGCTTCTCTGCACGCGCGGAGAAGATGCTCGCGCCCTCGATGCCGATGAACACCCAGACGGTGACCAGCATCATGTTGCGCACCTGATCCATCACGCTGCCCAGCTCCGGGTTGCCACGGCCCCAGAAGTCGCTGGTGAACACATCGAGCTTGAAGGCGATGGCGGCGATGACGATGAACAGCGCCAGTGGCAGCATCTTGGCGATGGTGGTCACGGTGTTGATGAAGGCGGCTTCCTTGATCCCGCGCAGCACCAGCACGTGCAGCAGCCAGAGCAGCACGGATGCGCAGATCACGGCGGGCAATGTATTGCCCTCGCCGAATACCGGGAAGAAGTAACCCAGGGTGGAGAACAGCAGCACCATGTAGCTGACGTTGCCGATCCAGGCGCTGATCCAGTAGCCCCAGGCCGAGGAGAAGCCCATGTAGTCGCCGAAACCGGCCTTGGCGTAGGCGTAGACGCCGCCGTCGAGTTCGGGCTTGCGGTTGGCCAGGGTCTGGAACACGAACGCCAGGGTCAGCATGCCCACGCCGGTGATCAGCCAGCCGATCAGGGTGGCACCGGCGCTGGCGCTGGCGGCGATGTTCTGCGGCAGCGAGAAGATACCGCCGCCGACCATGGAGCCGACGACCAGCGCGATCAGCGCACCGAGGCGGAGTTTTTGCGTTGAATCAGACATCTCAATTACCTCCGTGTCACAGGGGGACATAGGTATTGAGCGCGTTTGGCGAGCACAGCATCCTGACTTGAATCAAGGGTCGGGATTCGTCAACGCACATCCTTGTTGCAAGCGTTGTCGAGCACCTGAACGAGTCAGGACTGCAGCTCTGTCTGGCACGCTGAGGCGCCAGTCCAATCACGATAGTCCGTACTTTCCGTTACGCAATGATGGCGAGTTGAGATGGGATGAAGGCGGGGGGATGAAATGGGCGGGGCGGTTGGCCCCGCTCGACGCGCCGGCCGGATAGGCTGGCGCAGACCCGAAGGTCAGAAGGAGAGAGCACGGCGCTGGGCGGGTAGCCCCTGCAG
>CAMPIF010000431.1 GCA_946886245.1 Ectopseudomonas composti
CGCGGCTGTTGAAATAGTCGGGGTCCTGTGGATCGACCTTCAGCGCCTGGGTGTCCAGATAGGGCAGCAGCCAATAGCCGAGTAACGTGCCGATGAGCATGCCGGGCAGCAGGGTGCCAAGCAGCAGGCGGCGGTCGATCTGCTGCCAGTGGCGATGCACCAGATAGCCGGTCATGCAGATGTTCAGCGGCACCAGGATCGGCAACAGCTGATCGATGGGCAGCAGCAATGCGCCGAGCGACAGGGCGATGACCACGCTGCCGAAGCCGGTGACGGCTTCCAGGGTATAGGCCAGCAGAATGAAGCCGCCGAGGGCGTAGGGCGCCAGGGCCATCAGCTGATCTCCCCGGCGAAGCGCTGGGTCATCTTGCGCTGGTACAGCGCCGGTGCCAGGCGCCAGAGCAGGCTCGCCAGCCAGCTGCCGCGGTCCGGGAACAGGCGCTCGCGGCGCTGCTGCAGCGCATCGAGAATCAGACTGGCCATCCAGTCGGCGCCGCGAATCTTGCCAATGGTCGAGCGGGCATGCCCGGCCGGTTTGCCGTCGCCGCCCAGAGCGTTGCGGTCGATGGGCGTGTCGAGAAAGCTCGGATAGACCATCAGCAGGCCGATACCGTCACGGGCGATCTCGGCGCGCAGCACCTCGAAGGCCTGGCCCAGAGCGCTTTTCGCGGCGCAGTAACCGGCGCGGCCGAGCACCGGCATCCAGCCGGCCATGGAGCCGATGGCGACCACCTGGCCGCGGCCTTCACGCAGCAGCGGCAGGGCGGTCAGGGTCAGTTCCAGCGGCGCGTGATAATCCACCGCCATGACCTTGCGAAACACCGCTGGGTCGGTGCGCAGCGTAGGCGAGCGGTGAGTGATGCCGGCGTTGTTGATCAGCACGTCCAGCCGGCCGAAGCGCTGCCGGCAGCCATCGAGCAGACGCTCATGCAGCTCGGGTTCGGTGATATCGCCAGCAAGGGCCAATACGCGTTCGATGCCCAGTTCATTGGCGCGAGCCGTGAGGGCACTGGCGTCGATGTCGGTGAGCAGCAGTGCATCGCCACGGGCGTGACAGGCGCGTGCCAGTTGCCAGCCGAGGCCGCTGGCGGCGCCGGTAATCAGCACCACGCGCATCATCGCTCTCCTGCGTTGGGCAAGGGCGTCAGCAACGCGTCGACTGCAGGCGGTCTGCGTGACCACAGCCAGGCCAGGCTCAGACCGGATACCAGGTGCCAGCAACCCCAGAACGCCGCGATCAGCAACATGCCGCTGGCCTGCGGGAAGAAGGTGAAGATGATCACCAGACCCAGCGCCGAATTCTGGATGCCCACTTCCAGCGTCAGGGCGCGGCGGTCGGCCACCGGCAGCCCGCTCAGGCGGGCGCTGAGGTAACCAATGCTCAATGCCAGGGCGTTGTGTGCCACCACCAGCCAGAAGAACAGATGGAAATGTCGGGTGAACTGCTCGAGGTTGCGGCTGAACGCCAGCGCGACGAAACCGAGCATTACCAGCAGGGCGAACAGACGCAGGGGCTTTTCCACGTTCAGCGTCAGTTGCGGGAAGCGCCGGCCGATCCACATGCCAGCCAGCAGAGGCAGGCCGAGTACCAGCAGCACGAGCAGCAGCAGGCTCAGCGGGTCCAGCTCGATCTGCGTCAGCAAGGGCCGGGTGTGGGGATTGAGCCAGGCGTACAGGGCGAAGTTGAGCGGTGTCAGCACGCTGGCGACGACGCTGGAAACGGCGGTCATGCTCACCGACAGCGCGACGTTGCCGCGCGCCATCCAGGTCATGATGTTGGAGAAGCTGCCGCCCGGGCAGGCGGCGATCAGGGTCATGCCCAGCGCCAGTTGCGGCTCGATGGCCAGAGCCCAGCAGGCCAGGCAGGTCAGCGCCGGCAGCAGCACGAACTGCGCCAGCATGCCAATCACCGGGGCCTTGGGCGCGCGGGCGATGCGCCGGAAGTCGTCGGCGCGCAGGTCCAGGGAAACGCCGAACATCATCAATGCGACGATCAGGTTGATCAGCACCAGGCTGCTGGGGGCGAAGGCGATATTGACCTGTTCCATGCTCATGCCCCCTGTGCAGCGAGTGCGCCGTCGCTGGCCAGCTCACGGCGCAGCGCGGCGCTGTGTTCGGCCATGCGTCTACGATAGCTGTCCTTGTGCACGTAATAGGCCATGCGCTCCAGTTGCAGGTAGCGATAGCCGCCATCCAGGCGCTGACTGGCCTGAGCGCGAATGGTCTGGCGCAGGGCCTGAGCAGCGGGGCTGCCAGCCTGCGACTGGCGGATATACAGCGCCACCAGCTCCGCCTGCTCGTCACGACCCTGCCAGCCCAGGCCGGAGGCCTCGACCATGCCGAGCATGAACAGGTCGTCGTGCTCGGGGTGGAAGACGTTGAGATACAGCTGTGGTGCACCGGCATCTTGCGGCCAGTTCAACTCGTCGCGGGCGATGAAGGGGTAGTCGAGCCTGTAGCCGGTGGCCATCAGGATCAGGTCGTACTCGGCCTGTTCGCCATTGGCAAAGGTCAGGCTTTGTCCGTTCACCGCGGTGATATCGCCGCGCGTGCGGATATCGCCGTGGCCGATATGGTGCAGCACCAGCGAGTTCATCACCGGGTGCGACTCGTACAGGCGGTAGTCCGGGTCGGGCAGGCCGTACTGCGAAGGTTTGCCGACCAGCGCGCGCACCAGCAGACCGTCAACCAGCTGTTTGAGACGGCGCGGCAGCCTGATCGCGCCGCCGAAGGTGTCGGTGGGGTTACCGAGGATGAACTTGGGCAGGAAGTGATAGCCACGGCGTACCGAGAGGTCGACCGAGGCGGCGCGATGCACGGCATCGACGGCGATATCGCAGGCCGAGTTGCCGCAGCCGACCACCAGCACCCGTTTGCCGGCGAAGATTTCCGCGTTCTTGTAGGCATTGGAATGCAGCAACTCGCCGGAGAAATCACCGGGCAGGCGCGGCAGATTGGGCGTATGCAGGGTGCCATTGGCGATCAGTACGCCCTTGAAATGCCACTCGCGCTGCTCGCCGTTGCGCTCGCTGATCAGCTTCCAGCCGTGTTGCCCGCGCTGCACATGCAGCACGCGGGTGTCGAACTGGTAATGCTCGTAGAGACGAAACTGCCTGGCGTAGTCGCGAAAGTAGCGGCGCATCTCGCTGTGGTGCGGGTAGGGCGCCACCTCGGCGCGCATGGGGAATTCGCGAAACTCGGTGGTGCCCTTGGAGGAAATCAGGTGCGCCGAGTGGTACATGCTGCTGTGCGGGTTATCGATATCCCACAGACCACCGACGTCGCTGTGCAGCTCGAAGCCAATGAAATCGATGCCGTGTTTTTTCAATTGCCGGGCCGTGCACAGGCCCATGGGGCCGGCACCTATGATGGCGTACATGGCGAACCTCGTTATTGTTATGAGTAGCAGCGCAAGTGATGGAATTATTGCGTGACCGGGGACGGCCGCTTCAATGACAATCGGCGCCTTTGACCCGGCTCTTGTGGTACGGGATGTCACTGTGGGAGAGGTATCGATGCCAGGGTTGCCGCCAGACGACGAGTTGCAGCAGCAGGAAGAGGTTCTGCTGGCCGAGGTGCGCGACGCCTTTGGGGTGATCCGTGTGGTGCAGATCGGCGCCTACCGCTTTCTCGAGTTTGGTGATGCCATCGAGCAGAGTTGCGTGTTTCAGGGCGATCCCAGCTGGCTGGAATACGACTACACCCGCGCCATGCTATTGGGCGCGCTGTGCCACGACGCGCCGGAAACGGCGCTGTTCCTGGGGCTTGGCGCCGGCAACCTGACCCAGGCCTGCCTGAAGTTCCTGCCGCTGGAGGACGTCGAGGCCATCGAACTGCGCCCGGACGTACCGCGCCTGGCCATGGAGTTTCTCGGCCTGGACGATGACCCAAGGCTGACCATTCGCATCGGCGATGCCACCGAACTGCTCGACAGCGCGGAAACCGCCGACCTGATCTTTCTCGATCTGTACACCGACCAGGGGCCGGGCGTCGGGCATCTGGCCTGGCGCTTTCTCGAGCGCTGCCGCGAGAAACTCAACCCGGGTGGTTGGCTGATCATCAACCAATGGGCAGGCAACGACGGCAAGCCGCTCGGCGCGGCACTGCTGGTCGGCCTGTTGCACCGGGCCCTCCAATTAGTGCCGGTGATAGAGGCCGCGCAGCAGTGCCGCGCCGAGCGGCTTGCCGTCG
>CAMPIF010000432.1 GCA_946886245.1 Ectopseudomonas composti
CCTCACAGTTGGACACCAGCGGGAAGTCCACTTCGACCACCTCGGCGCCAGCCGCTTCCAGCGCCTGACGCGCCGCTTCCCACAGGTCGATCACCGTCGGCCGGGTGTGAATGCGCTGGCCCGTCGGCCCGCCGATGCCAGGGTTCTCGCTGGTACCGGCCTCTTCGTCCTTGTTGATGAACATCCGCGGCACGCCCAGGCGCTTGCCGGCCAATGCATCGGCCCTGGCCGCAAGTGCCAGGTAGGACGCGGGGCGCACCTCGGAAGCCTTGGGGATTGGCACCCAGGGCTGCAAACGCCACAGATCGCCACGGCTGTCGGCATCGTCGGCCACCACCACGTCGAGCACTTGCAGCAGGTCGGCCATGGTGCGGGCATAGGGCACCACCACATCCATGGTCGGCGTCAGCGGCCAGTTGCCGCGCACCGAGATCACCCCGCGCGACGGCGTGTAGGCGCACAGGCCGTTGTTCGAGGCCGGGCCACGCCCGCTGGACCAGGTTTCCTCGGCCAGGCCGAAGGCGGAGAAACTGGCGGCGGTCGCCGTGCCGGCACCGTTGGACGAGCCCGAAGCGAAGGGCGCGGTCAGGTAGTCGGCGTTGTACGGGCTTTCGGCGCGGCCATAAACGCCCCGCTGCATACCGCCATTGGCCATCGGCGGCATGTTGGTCTTGCCCAGACAGATGGCCCCGGCGGCACGCAGGCGCTCGACGGTGAAGGCATCACGCTGCGCCACCAGGTCCTTGAACGCCGGGCTGCCGGAGGCCGCCGTCAGGCCCTTGACCAGGTAGCTGTCCTTGGCGGTGTAGGGAATGCCATCCAGCGGGCCGAGGGTTTCGCCACGGGCACGGCGCGTATCGGAGGCCTCGGCCTCCTTCAGCGCATCGGGGTTGCGCACCACCACCGCATTGAGCCGGGTCGGCGTATTCGGGCCATCGTAGGCGTCGATACGCGCCAGGTAGGCCTTGACCAGCTCGACGGCCGTGGTGCGGCCAGACTCCAGCGCGGCGCGCAGCTCGGCAATGGAAACTTCGGTTACCTCGATCATCGTGTCATCACTCGCAATAGCCGGGCCTGCCGATCTAGGGCGACCCTGAATACGGAAAACGGCGCTTTACCGGACCGACACAGCACCACACAGTCGCAAGTCAGGTCATCGGAACAAAGCAGCGTTTAGCCTGAAAACAGGCGACAAGAACAAATGATACATGCCAAGCCCAACCGCTTGCGATGAGCATCACGGTATGGCGACAGGCACGATTTCCACCCGGTCGAAATGGCTGATCAGGCGAAAGGCGCGCAACCGCGCATTGTCATAACCATGCTCATCAATGAAGCGATCGCTCACCAGCACGATCAGGTCCGGGTAAAGAAACACGCCCGGATTGAAGTGCGCGACCGACAGCAGGCTACTGGTTTCCCGCTCGACCAACGGCGGCGCAAAACTGACCAGCTTGCCCCGGTGATAGACACGGTACTCGACTCTCACACCGCCGGCAGGATGGGGCTCATGCACTTGCCGAATCGACCACCAGTTGCCTCCTTCATAAATCACCCGCTCGCTGACACTCCGGCTGCATCCGGGTAGCCAAGCGATGACCAGAGCAAGAAGAAAATGAAAAAGTTTCATCACCAGTCCCTGTGCCGAGAAAGTCGGTAGAGGTCACCCTCGCCAAACCAGGCAGGGCGACGCTGACAACATAGCGGCAGTGTAGCCAGATGACACGTGCAACACGGAGCGCAGCGCCTGCCAGCCGTGGACCACCGCTACCGCGTCGTTCACCTGATCGCAGGATCAGCCCCATGCACTCCCCCTGCTATGGTCTCAGTCACCGAACACGAAACAGGAGAATATCGCCATGCCCCACCTCACCGGCGGCTGCCTCTGCGGCCAGGTACGTTTCGAAACCAGCGGCCAGCCTTATCGGGTCGGCCTCTGCCACTGCATGGACTGCCGCAAGCACCATGGCGCCCTCTTCCATGCTTCGGCGATATTCCCGCAGGACGCGGTGCAGGTAGAGGGCGAAACCGGCCAGTACGCCGGCCGCCACTTCTGCCCGCGCTGCGGCTCGCCGGTGTTCGCGCGCTCGGCGGATGAGGTCGAAGTGAACGTCGGCTCGTTGGACGAACCGAACCGGTTCACCCCCACCTACGAACTCTGGACCATCCGCCGCGAATCCTGGCTACCGCCCTTGCCCTTCGACCGCCACTACCCGCGCGACCGCGACCGCAGCACGCGCCACGAGTAGAACCGCTCAAGCATCGGCTTCGCGCCGGCTTATCCAGCCGTGCATCAGCCCGGTCTGGAAGAACTGCACCGGCGCGTTGAACCCGGCGGCCTGGATGATGCCAGCCACCTGCGGCGCCGGCAGCACCGCCACATCGCGGGCGTAGGCCGCACGTGCACGCTCCAGCGTCTGCGCATCGACCCCGGCCGATGCCATCAGCGTCATCCAGCCAGGCAGCAATACCTCGTAGGCCGGCGACTGGGTATCTGCCGCCAGGTCGGCACTGGCCAGCAGCCCGCCGGGTTTCAGGCGCTGTGCGATCTGGCTGAAGAACCCGGTGCGCGCGGCAGGTTCGAGCAGAAACTGCGACACCAGGAAACAGGTGGCGCCGTCGTAGACCGCCCCAGGCGCCAGCGTATCCAGATAGCCCTGGTGAAAGTCGCAGCGTTCGGCAAAGCCGCCGCGCTGCGCGCGCTGGCGACACAACTCGAGCATCGCCCCGGACGGGTCGAGCGCGGTGAAACGCCAGCCCGCAAAGCGCTCGGCCAGGTGCGCGATTTCCGCCCCCGTGCCGGTGCCCACGCACAGCATCCGCGCGTCGGCCGGCAGGTCGATGAACAGCGCATCGAGCAGCAGATACAGCGCCTCACGAATCGGCGCCATCCCCGCCCATTGCTTGTCGTAGCCCGCTGCCTGCTGATCGAACAGCGCCCTGATTTCCTCGTCACGCATGGCCATGCCTCCGTCGAATGATCAGCCTCACGCCTTCCAGTATCCCAGAGCTGTCAAGCCCCCCACTGCATCGCCCCAGGCCCACTCCAACTTTGTCGGCACTTTGCCAGAGCATCGGGGGACTAACTGGCATGTCCCTTGCCAGCGAACCCGATATGCAGAGCCCGACCTTCGAACAGAAAGCCTTCATCCTGCTGCTCGTCCTGGTGACCATCGCCTTCTTCTGGATACTGCTGCCGTTTTACGGCGCGGTGTTCTGGGCCATGGTCCTGGCCGTGGTGTTTTCGCCCCTGCAGGAGCGCCTGATCCGTCGCATGGGCGGCCGAGGCAATCTGGCCGCTTTGCTGACGCTGGTCATCTGCCTGCTGGTGGCGATTCTGCCGGTGATCTTCATCACCTCAGCCGTGGTGGCCGAAGGCACCGCCCTGTATCAGAAACTGGAGTCAGGCGAGCTGGACGCAGGCGCCTACGTCACCAGCGGCATACGCATGCTGCCGCCCTCGATACAGGAACAGCTCGCCCGCGTCGGCATCTCCAACCTCGACGGCCTGCGCGAACAGATCTCCAAGGGCGCCATGGCCGGCAGTCAGTACCTGGCCACCAAGGTGTTCGCCATCGGCCAGGGCACCTTCGAGTTCTTCATCGGCTTCTTCGTGATGCTGTACCTGCTGTTCTTCCTGCTGCGCGACGGCAAGGACCTGGTGCATAGAATTCGCACCGCCATCCCGCTGGCCGACACCACCAAGCGCCGCCTGCAGATCAAGTTCACCCGCGTGGTGCGCGCCACTGTGAAAGGCAACGTGGTGGTCGCCGCCGTGCAGGGCGCGCTCGGTGGCTTCATCTTCTGGGCGCTGGGCATCTACAGCCCGCTGCTGTGGGGCGTGCTGATGGCCTTTCTGTCACTGCTGCCGGCAGCCGGCGCCGGTATCATCTGGGCACCTGTGGCCATCTACCTGATGCTCAGCGGCAGCCTGGTGCAAGGCATCATCCTCACCGCCTTCGGCGTGCTGGTGATCGGCCTGGTGGACAACATCCTGCGCCCCATTCTGGTCGGCAAGGACACGCGCATGCCCGACTACCTGATCCTCATCTCCACCCTCGGCGGCCTGGCCCTGCTGGGCCTCAACGGCTTCGTGATCGGCCCGCTGGTGGCGGCGCTGTTCGTCGCCAGCTGGAATCTGTTCGGGGCGAAGAAGAAGGTCAGGTTGCCGGAGTGAGGAC
>CAMPIF010000433.1 GCA_946886245.1 Ectopseudomonas composti
CCGGACCTCCCGGTACTGATGCTCTCCGCCCGCGGTGAACCGCTGGATCGCATCATCGGCCTGGAGCTGGGCGCCGATGACTACCTGGCCAAGCCCTGTGACCCTCGCGAGCTGACCGCACGCCTGCGTGCCGTTCTGCGCCGCACCGTGCCCGCACCGGCCAGCAGCCAGCTGGAGCTGGGCGATCTCAGCTTCAGCCCCAATCGCGGGGTGGTCAGCATTGGCGAACATGACGTTCCTCTGACGCTTTCCGAAAGCCGCCTGCTCGAAGCCCTGCTGCGCCAACCCGGCGAGCCGGTGGATAAACAGGCATTGGCGCAACTCGCCCTGGGCCGCAAATTGACCCTGTATGACCGCAGCCTGGACATGCACGTCAGCAACCTGCGCAAGAAGATCGGCCCGCACCCGGATGGCCGGCCACGCATTCTCGCCCTGCGCAGCCGTGGCTATTACTACGCGCAGTGAGTGCTCCCTGGCGTAGCGTAAACAACCCGCAACATCGCCTTTACCCAAGCTTTACCCACAGCTGACTGCCCTTGACCTTGACCGCCGCATACTGAGCCCATCCGGTCGTTACCGGTTTCGAGACAAGGAGAATCACCATGCGCAAGACCCTTACCGCCCTGCTGCTCGCTGCCACCCTGCCGACCCTGGCCTTCGCCATGCCCATGCAAGACGGTGGCCCTCGCCACCATGATCGCGACCATGGCATGTTCAAGGAGCTGAACCTGAGCAAGGACCAGCGCCAGGAGTTTCGCAAGCTGATGGGCGAGCAGATGAAGACCCATCGCGACATCACCAAGCGCTACCTGGACAAGCTGCCGGAAGCCGAAAAGCAGGCCATGAAGAAGGAACTGGACAAGGCCCGCGCCGACCAGCACAAGGCCCTGCGTGACCTGCTCAACCCCGAGCAGCAGAAAGCCTTCGACGAGCACCAGAAGAAAATGGAAGCTCGCCGCGCGGAAATGGCCGAATTCAAGGCCTGGAAGGCCGAGAAGGACAGCAAAAGCAACTGATCGACTCCCCCTAGACCCGCCGCCGCGCTCCCTGAGCCCGGCGGCTTTTGCATGAGGAATCACCGTGCGTTCACTGTTCTGGCGCATTCTGGCGACCTTCTGGCTGGGCATCGCTCTGGTGGCCGCGCTGTCGCTGCTGCTTGGCCGCGCCCTGAATCAGGACGCCTGGATTCTGAGCCTGCACCCGGGTCTGGATGATCTCGATGGCCAGTGGGTCAAGCGCTATGAACAGCAAGGGCCAGCAGCCGCCCAGGATTTTCTCGAACAGCGCAAGCGCAAGTACCGTATCGACACCCAGGTGCTTGGCGAGAGCGGCCAGCAACTGGTCAAAGGCACCTTTCCGTCCCGTGCCGCCGCCTTCGAGGCGCGTCACGGCGACGACCGGCGACTGCCCTGGCGGCGCCTGACCGCCGAATACACCAGCCCGCAAAGCGGCGAAAGCTACCTGTTCATCTACCGTATTCCACACCCGGAGCTGGCTGCCTGGCACCGTGGCAGCCTGTTCTGGCCACTGAGCGCCATCGCCATCGCCCTGGTGGTGCTGACGCTGTTCAGCCTGATGCTGACACTGTCGATCACCCGCCCGCTGGATCGCCTGCGCGGTGCCGTACATGATCTCGGCCAGACCGCCTACCAACAGAACAGCCTGGCTCGTCTGGCCACGCGCCGCGATGAGTTGGGCCTGCTGGCCAAGGACTTCAACCGCATGGGCGAGCGACTGCAAGGCTTGATCGGCAGCCAGCGCCAGCTGCTGCGCGATGTTTCCCACGAACTGCGCTCGCCCCTGGCGCGCCTGCGTATTGCACTGGCGCTGGCGGAGCGTGCCGATGCGGCGGAACGAGAAAGGCTCTGGCCTCGTCTGAGTCAGGAGTGTGATCGACTGGAAGCACTGATCAGCGAAATTCTTGCCCTGGCCCGCCTGGACGCGGACCCGGGTGCCGCGCAGCCCGTCGATCTGGCCGCCCTGCTCGGCAACCTGCAGGAAGACGCTCGCCTGACCGCCCCGCAACAACAGCTGCAGATCGATCTCGACCCACGCGCACGCTTGCAAGGCTGGCCAGACATGCTCGAGCGCGCGCTGGACAACCTGCTACGCAATGCCTTGCGTTTCAGCCCAGCGGATCAACCTGTGCTCATCAGCGTGCAAAGCCAGGGGCACAGCGTAACGCTGAGCGTGCGCGACCACGGTCCCGGGGTCGCCAGCGAATACCTGGGGCAGCTGGGTAAACCCTTCTTCCGCGCACCGGGCCAGAATGGCTCCGGCCATGGCCTCGGCCTGGCCATCGCACGCCGGGCGGCGCAGCGTCACGGTGGTGAACTGCTGCTGGCCAACCACCCGCAAGGGGGCTTCATCGCCACGCTCAGCCTGCCGGCAAAACAGCAGGCAAGCTGAATCGACGCGCGATCAGCCCTCCCAGGCGCTGACGAAGTCTTCGACTATGACCTCTGGCGCTCGCCGCAGCTCACGCTCCGGTGTGCCCAGGTACAGATAGGCGATGATCTGCTCGTCCGCCGCCAGGCCCAGGCCTTTGGCGACATGGGCGTCGTAGGCCATGTCGCCGGTACGCCAGACGGCACCGATACCCTGAGCATGGGCGGCCAGCAGCATGCCGTGCGCGGCACAGCCGGCTGCGATCACCTGCTCGGAGGCGGGCACCTTGGGGTGAGCCTGAACCCGGGCGATCACCACCACCAGCAATGGCGCGCGCAGCGGCATGCCACGTGCCTTGTTCAGCGCCTCCGGCGCAGCCTGCGCATCGGCGACCTGCAAGGCCTCGGCGAACAGCTCGCCCATGCGCTCACGCGCCTGCCCCTCTACCGTCAGAAAACGCCACGGCCGTAGCTGACCATGGTCAGGCGCACGCAGGGCTGCGCGAAACAGCATCTCGCGCTGCGTCGCATCCGGAGCTGGTTCGACCAGGCGAGGCACGGAAACACGGTTGAGTAGAGCGTCGAGGGCATCCATCGGCCACCTCCAAAAACAAAGATGGCGCATTCTCAATGCTGCAAGCTGCAAGCTGCAAGCTGACCAATGCACGGAGCGGATGTCAGAAGCCTGTCAAGCCTTGGCCCGGATGCAATCCGGGATTGCCGGCCCCGGATTGCATCCGGGCTACGCGCTGGCTTGCAGCCAGTTGCTCTCAGGCGACGCGATCAGGCGATATCACCGGTTGCACTGGCGGAGTCAGCGGCGGCAGGCCGTAGGCCTTGCGCGCATCGTCGCAACGCGGGTTGTGCTCACCGTTCGCCCATGAGGCTTCGAACTCGCGGCAGCTACTCGAACGTTGTTCGTACAGGGTGCAACGCACACCACAGCCGACGTCGCCCAACAGTTGCGTGCAACGTGCCGGTTTGCTCTCCGTGCCACGCATGGCGACGTAGTGAGGGCTGATCTGGATGACCTGTTCGTCCGGAACGCTACCGCCCGCAGACTGGCACTCGCCCCAGAAGAAGGACACACGAAAAAACGCGCAGCAGGCGCCGCACGTAAGGCAGGGATTAGCTTCGGACATTTGAGGAGAACTCGGAAACCGACGGACGTCGGCAACTGGCGGCTATTCTATGCTCGGCCATGCGCTTGTAAAGCCCCCACCGTGGCGGTTTACAGCCGCCCGTCCGCAGGTAGAATGGCGCATTTTCCAACCCGCCAGAGCCCTCTACATGGCCTTGCCGACGCTGCGCATCTTCGGTTTCATCATCGGCATCTTCCTGATTACCCTGGCGATCAGCATGGCCATCCCCATGCTGACCCTGCTGATCTTCGAGCTGCCTGAAGATCTCAATGCCTTTCTCTGGTCCAGCCTGATCACCCTGATCGCCGGGCTCGCACTGGTGATTCCCGGCCGTCCGCAGAACGCTCAGTTACGCCCGCGTGACATGTATCTGCTCACCACCGGGAGCTGGACCATGGTTTGCAGCTTTGCCGCGCTGCCCATGATGCTGATCGCGCATATCAGCTACACCGACGCCGTTTTCGAAACCATGTCCGGCATCACCACTACGGGTTCCACCGTACTGACCGGGCTGGATGACATGTCGCCCGGCATTCTGATCTGGCGTTCGATGCTGCAATGGCTGGGCGGCATCGGCTTCATCGGCATGGCCGTGGCCATTTTGCCGCTGCTACGCGTGGGTGGCATGCGCCTGTTCCAGACCGA
>CAMPIF010000434.1 GCA_946886245.1 Ectopseudomonas composti
GACCCACCCGATGGATTTGGAGGAATCGCCGAAAGGCTACGAGCTATTCAAACGGAAATCGCAGAACTGCATGCGCGCGGTATTCATGCCCTGAGCGCATCGGGCCGACGCGCGGGTGGAGGTTCGGATAGGATAGGCGGCCTACCGAAAGGCTGTTGCGAGCCCCGCCTGCGCGATGAAAATCCTGACCCTGCGCCTGAAAAACCTCAATTCGCTGAAAGGCGAGTGGAAGATCGATTTCGCCGCCGAACCGTTCGCCGGCAGTGGCCTGTTCGCCATCACCGGGCCCACCGGTGCCGGCAAGACCACGCTGCTCGACGCCATCTGCCTGGCCCTGTATCACCGCACGCCGCGCATGAGCACGCTGTCGGCCAGTGGCAACGAACTGATGACGCGGCACACCGCCGACTGCCTGGCCGAGGTCGAGTTCGAGGTCAAGGGGCAGGGCTACCGCGCCTTCTGGAGCCAGCGCCGCGCGCGCGACAAGGTGGACGGCGCGCTGCAGGCGCCCAAGGTCGAGCTGGCGCGTATCGCCGATGGCGAAATCCTCACCGACAAGATTCGCGAAAAGGAAAGCCTGACTGCCGAGCTGACCGGCCTGGATTTCGAGCGCTTCACCAAGTCCATGCTGCTGGCCCAGGGCGGCTTCGCGGCGTTTCTCGAGGCCAATGCCAACCAGCGCGCGGAGCTGCTGGAGGAGCTGACCGGCACCGAGGTGTACGGGCAGATTTCCCAGCAGGTCTACGAGCGCACCAAAGCCGCCGAACAGGCGCTCAATCTGCTGAAAAGCCGCGCCCAGGGTATGGAGTTGCTCGACGAGGCGCAGCGCGCCGAACTGCAGGTCGAGCATCAGCGCCTTAGTCAGGACGAGGCCCCGCTGTTGGCCCGGCAGCAAGCGTTGCAGGCCCAGCGTCGCTGGCGTGAAGCGCTGCAGCAGGCCGAACAGCAGCGGGAGCAGGCGCGATCGGGGCTGGAGCGGGCCCAGCAGGCGCGTCAGGATGCGGCCGGTCAACTGCAGCGTCTGGCCGCCAGTGAGCCGGCCGCGCGATTGCAGCCGCTGTACCTGGCCTGGCAACAAGTACAGCTGGACAGGCAACAGGCGCAGCAGGCGCTGGATGATCTGCTCCAGCAACAACACCACAGCAGTGAACGCGAGCACCAGCAACTCTGGCTGGCCAGCCGCTATGCCCAGCAATGCCTGAGCCTGCGTCAGGCGCAACTGCAGGGGCTGGTCAGACAACGCGAAACCCTGCGTGCACGTCTGAGCAGTGCGCCGCAACAGGAGCGTCTGGGCGAGTTGCTTGGCGGCTGGCGCGCGCAGTTCGACCAGCGCGGACAACTGCTCAAGGAGCAACAGGCGTTGCACACACGCGTGGCGCAGGCGCATGAACAGCTCGCCGCCTTGCAGCGCCAGCGTGAACAGCTCGGTGCGCAGCAGGCCGACGCGCTGAAGCGCCTGGAGGCAGCGCGCGCCAGTGAAGCCGGGCAGCAGAGCGAACTGCAGGCATTGCTCGGCGAGGGCGACGAGGCTGGGCTGCGTCAGCGTTGGCAGCAGTTGCAAGTGCAGGGGCGCGCGTTGGATCGCCTGGAGCAACTGGCGCAGGTCCGTGAGCAAACGGCCGCCCAGATCGCCGAGCTGACCCCGCATCTGGCTCGGTTGCAGGTACAGCACGCCAGCAAGAACGATGAAATCACCGGCCTGCGCGAGCGTTACAAGGCGCTCAAGCAACAGCAGGCCGACAAGGAAAAGCTGCTGGAGCAGGAGCAGCGCATTCAGGATCTGGAAGCCTACCGCGCCCAGCTGCAGCCCGGCGAAGCCTGCCCGTTGTGTGGTTCGCACGAGCATCCGGCGGTCAGTCAGTACCAGGCGCTCAACGTCTCCGCCACGCGCCAGGCGCTGGAGCAGTGCCGCAGCGAACTGGCGCAACTGGAAAGCCAGGGCGGCACCCTGCGTGACGAACTGACCCGCCTGGCGACGCAGATCGCTCAGATCCAGCAGCAACTGGAGCAGGCGAATCAGCAGGCCGTTCAGCAGGACGTGCAGTGGCAGCAGCAACTGAGCGAGCAGGCCCTGCAGGTTACTGACGGTGCCGATTTGCGCGAATGGCAGCGCCAGCATGAGCAGAGTCTGACGCATCTGCAGGCGCGACTCGCCTCGGTCGAGGCTGGGCAGGCGCAACTGGCGCAGGCGCGTAGTGACCGTGAGGTGGCCGAACATGCCGTGGCCGATGCGCAGCAGCGCCAGGCGCTACTGGCGCGTGATGAGGAGAACCTGCAGGCGCGACAAACCGAGCAGGGCGAGCGCCTGCAGCATCTGCAGCAGGAGTTGCAGCACCACCAGCAGACGCTGCTGAGCAGCCTTGCAGGCTTTGCCACGGAGTTGCCGGCGGACGCCGTTGCCTGGTTGGCCGAACAGGAAAGTACCTGGCGCGACTGGCAGCAGGCCCAGGCTCAGGACCAGCAGTTGCAGGAGCAGCAGCGTGAGGCGCAGCGCGTACTCGCTGAAGCAGAGGCACAGGCCGAGCACTGGCAACAGCGCTGGCAAAGCGAAGGTGCGCTGACGCTGACTGAACCCGAGCCATCAGCACAGCCGCAAGTGGCGTTGAATGAGGCCGTCAATGGCCTTGCCAGTGCCCAGCGTGAAAGTGATGCCTTGCGCGGTCGCGAGCAGAGTCAGCGGACAGTGCTGCAGCAACTGCAGCAACGCTCGAGCGAGGCCGAGCAGCATTGGCTGCAGGTACTGACGGCCAGTCCTTTCAGCGATCTTGCCGCGTTTCTCGCCGCGCTGCTGGAGGAGGATGAGCGAACGCGTCTGCTGGCGTTGCAGGCCGCTGTGGAGCGCGCCCTGACCGAGGCTTCGACGCTGTTGGCTGCCGCCGACGCGCAGTTGCAGCAGCTCGCCGCCACGCCGCAGACCGAGCTGGCGCTTGGCGAGCTGGACGAGCAGTTGCAGCTACTGCAGAGCGAATTGCGTGCACTGAGCCAGCGCCAGGGCGAGTTGCGCGCGCAGTTGCAGGCCGACGATGCACGACGCAGCAGCCAGCAGGCGCTGTTCGCCGAGATCGACGCGCAGGAGGGTGAGCACGCCCTCTGGCAACAACTCAATGGCCTGATCGGCTCGGCCGACGGCGCCAAGTTCCGCAAGTTCGCCCAGGGCCTGACCCTCGATCACCTGATCCACCTGGCCAACCGCCAACTGACGCGGCTGCACGGGCGTTACCAGTTGGCGCGCAAGGGCAGCGGCGAGCTGGAGCTGGAGGTGTGCGACACCTGGCAGGCCGATGTGGCGCGTGACTGCCGCACGCTGTCCGGTGGCGAAAGCTTTCTGGTGAGCCTGGCGCTGGCGCTGGCGCTGTCCGATCTGGTCAGCCACAAGACCAGCATCGATTCGCTGTTTCTCGACGAGGGCTTCGGCACCCTCGACGGCGAGACGCTGGAGGTGGCGCTGGATGCGCTGGACAACCTCAACGCCAGCGGCAAGACCATCGGTGTGATCAGCCATGTCGAGGCGATGAAGGAACGTATTCCCGTGCAGCTGCGGGTGCACAAGGGCGTCGGCCTGGGCTACAGCCGACTCGACGGGCGTTTTGCAGTGAAGGAAGGAGCGCAGTGATGCTGATGCGAGCGAAGGATTCCACCCTGTTGGTCATCGACCTGCAGGAGCGACTGCTGCCGGCCATCGATGGCGGCGCGGCGGTGATCGAACAGGCCTCGTGGCTGGTGCGTGTGGCGCAGCGCCTGCACGTGCCGGTGATCGCGACCGAGCAGTATCCCAAGGGCCTGGGCTATACCGAGGCGGGCCTGCATGAGCTGCTGCCGGGCGAGGGGTTGCGGGAGAAGATTCATTTCTCGGCGACCGCAGGCGCGGGGCTGTTCGACTTGCCGGGCGGTGAGCGTCAGCAGTTCATCGTCTGTGGCACGGAAACGCATGTCTGCGTGCTGCAGACGGTGCTCGGCCTGCTGGCGGCCGGGCGTGAAGTGTTCGTGGTCGACGAGGCCGTGGGTTCGCGTCGGCCACGTGACAAGGCGCTGGGCCTGGCACGGATGGAGCGTGCCGGGGCGGTGATCGTCTCGCGCGAGATGGTCGCCTTCGAGTGGCTGGAGCGGGCCGGTACCGAGCTGTTTCGCGAGATCAGTCGCAGTTTCATTCGCTGATACGTAGCCCGGATGCAA
>CAMPIF010000435.1 GCA_946886245.1 Ectopseudomonas composti
TCATGAGCGTGTTCACCCTGCCGGGCTTCAACACCGTGTTCAAGATCATCAAGGATCGCTTCGCCCACGCCAAGACGGTGGATCGCAAGACGGTGATCGAGAAGTATCGCCTGGTGAAAAGCGTCGACCGGGTAGGGCGCATGGCCGATACCCAGGAATTCGCCGACTTCCGTTTCCCCAAGGCCAAGTTCGAGCCCGGGTGCCTCGCCGAGCTGCTGGAAGTGGCGCCGTCGACCGTGGTGGTGGAGGGAGACACCGTGCTGGTACGGCACTGCTGGACCGAACGGCGCATGACGCCGCTCAATCTCTATCTGGAAAGTGCCAACGAGGCGCAGGTGCGCGAGGCGCTGGACGACTACGGCCTGGCCATCAAGCAACTGGCGGCGGCCAATATCTTCCCCGGCGACATGTTGTTGAAGAACTTCGGTGTCACCCGCCATGGCCGCGTGGTGTTCTACGACTACGACGAAATCTGCTTTCTCACCGAGGTGAATTTTCGCCGCATTCCGCCGCCGCGTTTCCCCGAGGACGAGATGAGTTCCGAGCCCTGGTATTCGGTGGGGCCGATGGACGTGTTCCCGGAGGAGTTTCCGCCGTTCCTGTTCGCCGATATCAGGCAGCGCAGGCTGTTCAGCCAGCTGCATGGCAATCTCTATGAGGCCGATTACTGGAAACAATTGCAGGAGGCGATTCGGGCGGGCAAGGTGATCGACGTGTTCCCCTATCGACGCAAGAGTCCGGTGATTTGACGGAGGCTGGTTGAAATCCGCCTTGCCCGGCCTAATCTTGTAGGTGAGCCACTGGCTCTTCCCTTTACTTGGCAGGAGGTCGTACCCATGCTCGCCAAGCTGCAAGAACAACTGCAAGCCCTGCTGCAGGCCCTTGGCCTCGCTGCGCAACCCCAGCCGATTCGCATCAGTGAAGCCGAGCAGCAACGTCTGCGCCGCGAGCGTCAGCGTCGCTGAAACTCCTCAGGTGAGCCGATGGGCGTCGAACCAGGCGTCTATCAGCTCGCGCATCCGCTGTCCCGAGAAACTCGCGAAATGCCCGCCGTGCACAGTGCGTACCGGCAGCTCGCGCAGACGCTTCAGGCTGCGCGCGTAATCGTCCAGGTTCGAGTGGTAGGCATCTTCGATCAGTGGGCCGTCGTAGAGAATGTCGCCGGAAAACAGCGTTTGCGTCTGCGCTTCCCATAGGCTGATGCCACCCGGTGAATGGCCGGGCGTGTGCAGCACCTGCAAGACCCGATTACCCAGATCCAGTACGTCACCATCCTCGATCAGACGCGTGGCTGGTGCTGCTCGTACGCGGTATTCGGCGTAGCACAGCGGGCAATCCGGATGCGCCTCGAACATGTCGTCGCCGACGAAGTCGGTGGCCAGGGTATTGGCGCCGTCCGGCGCGGCGAGAATGTCGGCTTCGGCCGGATGCACCAGGCGCTCATCGAATTCGTGATGCCCGGCTATATGGTCGAAGTGGCAGTGACTGGCCACCGCCAGCAGTGGCTTTTCGGTCAGCCACGGCAGTTGCTCGCGCAGGCTGACCAGCCCGGAGCCGGAATCGATCAGTGCGTCATGCTCACGCCCCTGCACATGCCACATGTTGCAGCGATAGAAGGGCCGCACGTAGGGCTCGTGGATCAGGCAGATGCCGTCGTGGCGGTGCTCCACCTCGAACCAGCGGTCACGGCTGACGATTTTCATGATATCTCTCGCGGCAATCGATCAACTGAGTGTAAGAGCCCCGCCCAGGGCGAAGCCGTTATTCTGCGGCGTACGTGCGATTCGCCGTGGGGCGCGACTCTCACCGCTGATGCGTCAGGCCCGTAGGGTGCGCCGTGCGCACCGATCATCGTGCTGTCCCGGACTACAAGCTGGTGCGCGCGGCGCACCCTACGAGAGTGAGCCAGGCTCAGTCGTGTCAGGTAGGGCGGGTGCAACCCGCCAGATTTGTCATCACGCTACGCCAGCTGCGCCCGTGGCACCAGCACCCAGCGCCGCAGTACCGCGTAGCTGGCAGCGGTGATCAGGAACACCGGCAGCGAAGCGCCCCAGGCCAGCGGCGAGACCCAGCCCCAGTAGTAGGCCAGCACCGCGCCCAGGCCGTAGGCGACGAAGGCGGCCGGGTTGAAGCCGCTCAGGTAACGGTAGCGGCCGCCATCTTCACTGAGCAGCTCATCTACCGCGTAGTCGCCCTTGTGGATCAGGAAGTAGTCGGCGATCAGCACCGCAAAGGCCGGGATGAACACGCTGCCGATCACCAGCAAAAAGCTCTGGAAGTTGTCGAGGATGCCGGGGATCTGCGAGCCGAGGATCGACAGCACGCCGATGCACAGTGCCGGCTTCCAGAATGGGGTTTTCGGGCTGATGTTCAGGTACGACAGCGACGCGCTGTACACACACATCACATTGGTGGTCATCACCGAGAGGAACACCACGATGGCCGCCGGCAGACCGAAGCCGAAACCGGCCAGCAATACCGCTGGATCATAGGTCTGCTCCATACCGGTCAATACCGAGAAGCCCGACACCGTGGCGCCCAGGCCCATGGCCAGCAGCGTTGCCGCGACATAGCCGACCCAGGTGCCGACCCCCGCCACGCCCTGGCTGCGGCAGTTGCGGTTGTAGTCGGCGGCCAGAGGAATCCAGGAAAACGCGGTGGCGATGACGATATCGAAGGCGATGCCGGGGGTGATCTCGTTGCGCGGTTCGGTGGGCATGGCCAGCAGGCTTCCGAACTCGAATTTCTGCCCCATCACGTAGAACACCGCGCCCGCCAGCAGGAGCATGCCGATGGCGGCCCAGCGTTCGACTCGCTCGATACTCAGGTGACCGCGCAGGGCGATCAGCAGCACCAGGGTTTCGCAGAGGATGGTGAATAGCGGCAGATTGGAGTAGCCGGTCAGGTGCTCCACCGCGTAGTTCAGGCTCATGCCGGCCAGCAGCGCCTGGATCCAGCTCCAGGCCAGCAGGGTCAGCAAATTGACCAGCGACGGCAGCTTGGCGCCGTGCACGCCGTAGCTGCCGCGTGCCAGCACCATGGTGGTCAGGCCCGAACGTTGGCCCATCAGACCGACCAGTACCAGCGGCAGAATACCGATGCCCGAACCGATCAGGACGATGAGCATGGCCTGGGTGAATTTCAGATCCGGCACCAGCAGCATGCCGGTGAGGATGGTGGTGACCACCACGTTGGCGCCCAGCCACAGGGCGATGGTGCCACCGAGACCGAGGCTGCGATGCGCCTTGTCGGTTGGGGCCAGGCCGTCCTGGCCGAAGTGCTGGCTGAGATTCTTGAACATGGAACGACTCCCCGATGCTTGATTATTGGTATGGGTGGGCGGCAGTCAGTGGTACAGCTGAATCTTGTGGTTATGCCCGTCGCCCGAGTGCAGGTTGGGCGGCGGGTTGGTGCAGTCGGGTAGGGTGGATGACGCCTTTTTCATCCACCATTGCAGTTGGTGGATGGGTGAAGCGTCATCCACCCTACGAAGCTGAAGGCCCTCCTACACGGTCATCCGCTTTCTGTAGGAGGGGCTTTAGCCGCGATCAATGCAGTCAGGGATGAAAGGGCGCGGCCTCCTGCACCTCGATAATCAAAGGGCGATCTTCGGGGGCGCTACGCAGCAGCTCGGTCAGATGCGCATGGTCACGCGCCCGTTCGGCGGCGCAGCCGAAACCACGGGCGATGGCGACGAGATCCGGGGTGTAGATATCGACGCCGATCGGCTCGATGTCGCGGCGCTGCATGTAGCGCTTGATCTCGCCATAGCCGGCGTTGTTCCACAACAGCACGATGATGCCGACCCGCGCTTCCACGGCGCTGGCCAGCTCGGCAATGGTGAACTGGATACCGCCGTCACCCATCAGGCTGATCACCGGCCGCGCCGGCTCGGCCAGCTTGGCACCGATGGCCGCCGGCAGGCCGTAGCCGAGGGTGCCGTAGCCGGTGGAGGCGTTGAACCAGCGCCGCGCGCCGTCCAGTTCGACCAGATGGTTGCCGCTGTACACCGTCTGCGTCGAGTCGCCGACGAAGCGGGCGTCGGGCAGGGCATCGAGGATGCAGTCGAACAGCTGGCGGTAATGCGCCCAGCCGCTGAAGTCCTCGTTCAGGCGCGCCTGCACGGCTGCGGTACGCCGGGCGCCAGGGCTGTCTGCGTTGG
>CAMPIF010000436.1 GCA_946886245.1 Ectopseudomonas composti
GTATTCCACGGCCTTGACGTCGTGGTTGGTGGTGCGCTCGATATCCTTGACGCGCTCGGCGTGCTCGACGGCGAAGTTCTCGGCCAGCTCGTTGAGCAGGGCGTTGGCTTCGGCGGAGAAGGGCGCGACTTCCGGGATGCCTTCGTGGGCAGCCAGGCGCTGCAGCCAGCGCACTTCGACCAGTACACGGCTACGGATCAGGCCGTATTCGCTGAAGATGGGGCGCAGGGCGCTGGTTTTGCCGGCATAGCGGCCGTCGACGGGGGAAACCGCTGTGAGCGAGGCCTCCTGCATGTAGGCGTTCTCGGGCTGTCGGGCTGAAAAGCCATCCGGGGCGCTGTGCATCGTGCCGGCTTGGATGAAGCGGGCGCTGGCTCAGGTGCCTGGACGACCTCTGACGAAAAGGGCGCACATCATACATGAAAACCAGCGCTTGGCCGCCTATGCCCTGCGTCTTGCGACCGATAACAGACTGGCGGCGAAGATCAATGCCGCACCGAGCAGCGACAGGGTGTCCGGCGTCTCGTCCCAGAGCAGCCAGGCGATGATGCCGGCGAAGACGATGGCCAGGTAGGCGACCGGGCCGATCAGCCCTGGCGGTGCCAGGCCGTAGGCGCGTGACATGATCACCTGGCTGGCGGTGGCCAGCAGGCCGATGCCCAGCAGCCAGCTCAGTTGCGTGGAGTCGAGCGGTTGCCAGCTCCAGGTCAGCGGGATGGCGGAGAACAGCGCGCTGAACAGCGAGAAATAGAAAACGATGCGGGTGGCGGGTTCGCTGTCGCTCATCTCGCGGATGGAGACGAAGGCGAAGGCCGCCAGCAGGCTGGCTGCCAGGCCGAACAGCGCGGGACCCTCGAACAGGGCGGCGCTGGGCTTGGCCACCAGCAGCACGCCGCACAGGCCGATCAGGCTGCAGACCAGCATGCGCCGAGTCAGCGGCTCCTTGAGCCAGAGGTGCGCGATCAGCGGGGTGAATACCGGTGCCGAATAGGTGAACAGCATGGCGTCAGCCAGCGGCAGATGGGCGATGGCGTAGAAAAAGCAGTACATCGCCGCCAGGCCGTAGGTGGTGCGCCAGAGATGGGATTTCAGCCGTGTCGTGCGCAGCGGTCGCACGCCGCGTACCAGCAGCAGCGGCAAAAAGAACAAGACGCCGACCAGGTTGCGAAAGAACACCACCGACTCGTTGTTGACGCTGACGGATATCTCGCGAATGCCGACGCCGGTAAAGGCGAACAGCAAGGCCGACAGTGCCAGCAGCAGGGCACCCTGAAGGGGTTTGACACTGCGGCTGGCGGGTTCCATGGTCAGCTTCGCGTCAGTTCGTAGAGTTCTTTGAGCAGCTTGCTGCGGCTGAACACCAGCTGCCAGCGGTGGCCGCCGAGTTGACGCCACAGGCGCGCCGAGCGGATGCCGGCGAGCAGCAGGGCGCGGATTTTCGCGGCGTTGTTCGGCTGCTGCAGAAAGCGCATGTCGCCATGCACCTGGATGCGCTGACGGAAGGTGCTGATGGTGTCCTGATACAGGCCGCCGCACGCAGCGATGACGTTGTCATGGACCAGGCCGAAATGCTCGACCTGTTGCTGGATCTGATCCAGGCGACTGCCCATGACCTGCAGCATGTCGCCGCGCTTGTCCAACTGGCGCTCCAGGCCGATCATCGCCAGCGCATAGCGCAGCGGCTCGCGCTGCAGGGCGGACGGATTGCGCTCCAGCGAACTGATCAGTGCGCGATAGCCGTCGCGCAGGTTGAGGTCGTCGCCGCCGTATACGTCCAGCGTGCTTTTCGGGTCGCGCACCAGCAGGCTGCCGAGCATGCAGCCCATGGAGGCTTCGCTGACCTGACCGGTGCGGGCGATCTTGTCGGCCAGGGAGGCCGCTTCGAAGACGGCGCCGAGGGCCACCAGTTGCTCCTGAATCGGGCTCATCGGGCGTCCTCGTACCAGGCTTCTGCGGTTTCGATCACACCGCCACCCAGGCACACCTCGCCGTCATAGAACACCACGGACTGCCCGGGCGTGACGGCGCGCTGCGGCTCGTCGAACACGGCGCGATAGCCGTTCTCGGTCTTCTCCAGGGTGCAGCGCTGGTCGCTCTGGCGGTAACGCACCTTGGCGGTCAGGCGGCGCGGGCTGCTCAGATCCAGCGGGTTGACCCAGTAGATGTCCGAGGCGAGCAGGGCGCGCGAGAACAGCCAGGGGTGTTCGTTGCCCTGGCCAACGATCAGAACGTTGCGCGTCAGGTCCTTGCGCAGCACGTACCAGGGATCGTCGCTGGCATCCTTGAGGCCGCCGATACCCAGGCCCTGGCGCTGGCCGATGGTGTGGTACATCAGGCCATGATGGCGGCCGATGACCTGACCTTCGGTGGTCTCGATGTCACCCGGCTGCGCCGGCAGGTACTGCTTGAGGAAGTCGCTGAAGCGGCGTTCGCCGATGAAGCAGATACCGGTGGAGTCCTTCTTCTTCGCGGTGGCCAGCTCGTATTTCTCGGCAATGGCGCGCACCTGTGGCTTTTCCAGCTCGCCGACCGGGAACAGGGTTCTGGCGATCTGTTCGCCGCCGACGGCATGCAGGAAGTAGCTCTGGTCCTTGTTCGGGTCCAGGCCCTTGAGCAGTTCGGTGCGTCCATCGATATCACGGCGACGTACGTAGTGGCCGGTGGCTATCAGGTCGGCGCCGAGCGACAGTGCGTAGTCGAGGAAGGCCTTGAACTTGATCTCGCGGTTACACAGGATGTCCGGGTTCGGCGTACGTCCGGCCTGGTATTCGGCCAGGAAATGCTCGAACACGTTATCCCAGTACTCGGCGGCGAAGTTGGCGGTGTGCAGCTTGATGCCGATGCGGTCGCATACGGCCTGTGCGTCGGCCAGATCGTCCATGGCGGTGCAGTATTCGGTGCCGTCGTCTTCGTCCCAGTTCTTCATGAACAGGCCTTCGACCTGGTAGCCCGCCTCGATGAGCAGCAGGGCGGAAACGGACGAATCGACACCGCCGGACATGCCGACGATCACGCGTTGGGTGCTAGGTGCTTGCATGGGAGTCTGCGAGTGAAGCCTGAAAAGTTGCCGAGTCTACCAGAAAGCCTGCCTCAGGTAGGGCGCGCGTGCGCGCCAGGTGGGCGCCGCGGTGCCGATGATGCGCACGGCACACCCTGCGCCAAGGCGTACGCTTGCGATCAATCGCGCACCAACTCCAATGGCCCGCAGATACCGGCGAGGTAGTCGTCGACGCAACGCAGCACCAGCTCGCTGCGCCAGCGCTCGGGCTGTGCGGCCAGTTCATCGCGTGTCAGCCAGATGATGCTGCTGATATCGCTATCGAGCTCACGCTCTGGATCATGGTGCACGGGACGGGCGCTGAAGCACACGCGTTGATAGGTCACGCCATTGCTCGGCGCGGTATAGAGATAGATGCCGAGCAGGCCGGTGAGCTCCACCTTCCAGCCGGTTTCTTCGAGCGTCTCGCGCAGCGCAGCATCGCGTAGGGTCTCGTCGGCTTCCAGATGCCCGGCCGGCTGGTTGAGTACCAGGCGGCCGGCCTTGAACTCTTCGACGAACAGGAAACGGCCATCATCTTCGATCACCGTGGCCACGGTGATATGGGGTTGCCACACCATCTGAAATTCTCCGGAGTAGGGTGCGCCGCGCGCACCGACTATCACCATCTTTATGTCTGTAACCATCAAGCAAGGGATCTGGCCTAACGAAAAACCCCGGCACAGGGCCGGGGTTCTTTTCACGCACAGGCCTTATCAGGCATTGAGTGCGGCCAGAGCGGCGTTGAAGGTGGCGCTGGGGCGCATCACCTTGCTGGTCAGCTCGGGGTTGGAGCGGTAGTAGCCACCGATTTCGACCGGCTTGCCTTGTACGGCAGCCAGTTCGCCAACGATGGTCGCTTCCTGATCGGTCAGTTGCTTGGCCAGCGGGGCGAAGCGGGCTTTCAGCTCGGCGTCGTCATTCTGCTCGGCCAGGGCTTGTGCCCAGTACAGGGCCAGGTAGAAGTGGCTGCCACGGTTGTCGATCTCGCCGACCTTGCGCGCCGGGGACTTGTTGTTGTCCAGCAGCTTGCCAGTGGCTTGATCCAGGGTCTTGCCCAGTACCTTGGCCTTGGCATTGTTGGTCTTGATGCCGGTTTCTTCCAGCGACACGGCC
>CAMPIF010000437.1 GCA_946886245.1 Ectopseudomonas composti
GCCGGCCTGTTCCTCGCGCCCTACGTGGAGGGACACCTGCCGGGGATCTTCAGCCTGCTGATCTTCACCCCCATCGGTATCCTGCTGGCCGGTTTCCTCTGGAGTCGCCTGCCGGAGGCCGTGCGCCTGCGCGTACCGGACGGCTGGGAAGCTGCGCTGCTGATTCCGGTCATCCTGGTCGTGGCGTTCTTCTCCCTGAGCATGAGCGGCCACCTGGAAAACTGGCTGTTCGACGGCAACATGCGTCAATGGCTGAGCAATGACCTGGGCATTCCGTTCGACCAGCGCAACGCTCTGGTGGTCGGCCTGGCCATGGGCTTCGCGGTGATCCCGAACATCTATTCGATCGCCGAGGACGCCGTGTTCAGCGTGCCGAAAAGCCTGACCTTCGGCTCCCTGGCCCTCGGTGCCACGCCCTGGCAGACCCTGACTCGCGTGGTCATCCTGACCGCCAGCCCGGGTATCTTCTCGGCGGTGATGATCGGCATGGGCCGCGCTGTCGGCGAGACCATGATCGTGCTGATGGCCACTGGCAACACGCCAATCATGGACATGAACATCTTCGAAGGCCTGCGCACCCTGGCCGCCAACGTGGCGGTGGAAATGCCGGAATCGGAAGTGGGCGGTACCCATTACCGCATCCTGTTCCTTTCGGCACTGGTATTGCTGACCTTCACTTTCGTCATGAACACCCTGGCCGAGCTGGTGCGTCAGCGCCTGCGCGTCAAGTACGCTTCGCTCTGAGGACTGCAAGACTATGTCCGTGAAACAGAACAACATGAAATCCTGGTTCAAGAGCGGTTCGCCCTGGATCTGGATGAACGCTGGCGCGGTGTCCATCGCCATCATCATGGTCATTGGCCTGCTGTCAGTGATCGCGGTGCGCGGCCTGGCGCACTTCTGGCCGGCCGATATCATCGAAGCCAACTATCAGGTGCCCGGCCAGGAAGCCAAGGTGATGGCGGGCTCCGTGGTGCAGATCGAGGAAATCCCGCGTGCCCGCCTGGCCGCCTCCGGCCTGCCGGTGGACGTCGAGGGTGGCGAGTTCATGACCCGCGAGCTGATCAAGGTGGGTAACCGCGACCTGTACGGCGCGGACTTCACCTGGGTTGTCGGTGAATGGCTGAGCGGCCAGCACAAGCCGGTGGATATCACCGCCTTCGAGCGTCGTGAGTGGGGCAACTTCTACGGCTACCTGGTCAACGTCAAGGAGGGTGGTCAGGTGGTCGCCGAGGGCGACGCCGCCTGGCCCGAGCTGCAGAAGCGCCTGGAGCGCGTCGAAGACCTGCACAGCCAGATCGTCAGGATCGAGAAGGCCGACATCGGTCGTATCAACGCTGGGCTCGAGCGCGTGCGTCTGCAGACCCGCAAGCTGGAGCTCGACGGCAAGCTGACCGACGCGGCGCAGGCCGACCTGGCTGCCGATCGCGCCCAATGGGACGCCGAGTACAAGGTGCTGGAGGCCGAGCTGAGCGCGCGCTACGAGCAGTTCAATCGCGACAGCATGACCGTGCGCTCGGCTGACGGCCGTGAGCAGGAGATCAGCCTCGGCAAGGTGGTGCGTGCCTTCCGCCCGAATGCCATGTCGACCCTGGACAAGCTGGGCCACTATGGCAGCAAGGTGTGGGAATTCGTCAGCGACGACCCGCGTGAAGCCAACACCGAGGGCGGCATTTTCCCGGCCATCTTCGGCACCGTCATGATGACCCTGATCATGGCAGTGATCGTCACCCCGTTCGGCGTGATCGCGGCCATTTACCTTCGCGAGTATGCCAAGCAGGGCCCGCTGACCCGAGTGATCCGCATCGCGGTGAACAACCTGGCGGGCGTTCCGGCGATCGTCTACGGCGTATTCGGCCTGGGCTTCTTCGTCTACGTGCTGGGTGGTTCGATCGACCGTCTGTTCTTCCCGGAATCGGCACCGGCGCCGACCTTCGGTACGCCCGGCCTGCTGTGGGCATCGCTGACCCTGGCGCTGCTCGCCGTGCCGGTGGTGATCGTCGCCACCGAAGAAGGTCTGTCACGGATTCCGCGTGCGCTGCGTGAAGGTTCCCTGGCCCTGGGTGCGACCAAGGTCGAGACCCTGTGGCGCGTGGTACTGCCGATGGCCAGCCCGGCGATGATGACCGGCCTGATCCTCGCCGTGGCCCGTGCGGCTGGTGAAGTGGCGCCGCTGATGCTGGTGGGCGTAGTGAAGCTCGCACCGAGCCTGCCGGTCGACGGCAACTATCCCTACCTGCACCTGGACCAGAAGATCATGCACCTGGGCTTCCACATCTACGACGTCGGCTTCCAGAGCCCCAACGTCGAGGCTGCGCGGCCGCTGGTATACGCTACCGCGCTGCTGCTGGTCCTGGTGATCGCGATTCTCAACCTGACGGCCATCTACCTGCGCAACCGCCTGCGCGAGAAGTACAAGGCCCTGGATCATTGATTGGAGCGGCAAGCCCTGCGGGGCTTGCAGCCTGTAGCTAGCAGCCAGGCGCTGCGAACGGAGTGAGCACATGCAACACGAAAACGCTACCCACGGTATCGACATCTCTGCCCTTGGCCGTGACAAGCAGAGCCTCAACCTGGCCAACGAAACCGTGGCCATCCAGGTGCCGGGTCTGAACCTCTACTACGGCGACAAGCAGGCGCTGTTCGACGTCAAGATGGATATCCCCAAGCAGCGCGTGACTGCCTTCATCGGACCGTCCGGCTGCGGCAAGTCGACCCTGCTGCGCACCTTCAACCGCATGAACGACCTGGTCGATGGTTGCCGCGTGGAAGGCGAGATCAATCTCGACGGGCGCAACATCTACCGCAAGGGCGAGGACGTGGCCGAGCTGCGTCGCCGCGTCGGCATGGTGTTCCAGAAGCCCAACCCGTTCCCCAAGAGCATTTACGAGAACGTGGTCTACGGTCTGCGCATCCAGGGCATCAACCAGAAGCGCATCCTCGACGAAGCCGTGGAGTGGGGCCTGAAGAGCGCCGCCCTGTGGGATGAAGTGAAGGATCGCCTGCACGAGTCGGCACTCGGCCTGTCCGGCGGTCAGCAGCAGCGTCTGGTCATCGCCCGTACCGTGGCGGTGCAGCCGGAAGTGCTGCTGCTCGACGAACCCTGCTCCGCGCTCGACCCGATCTCCACGCTGAAGGTCGAAGAGCTGATCTACGAGCTCAAGAGCAAGTACACCATCGTCATCGTTACCCACAACATGCAGCAGGCGGCGCGCGTCTCCGACTACACCGCGTTCATGTACATGGGCAAGCTGATCGAGTTCGGTGATACCGACACGCTGTTCACCAACCCGGCCAAGAAGCAGACCGAGGACTACATCACCGGTCGTTATGGTTGAGCTGATCCCGTAGGGTGCGCTGAGCGCACCAAAGGGCCGGTGCGCACGGCGCACCCTACTTGCAGCTTTCGCGGAGCGAAACATGATCAACAAAGACAACCTTACCCAGCATATCTCCCAGCAGTTCAACGCCGAGCTGGAAGAAGTGCGCAGCCACCTGCTGGCCATGGGCGGCCTGGTGGAAAAGCAGGTCAACGACGCCGTCACCGCGCTGATCGAGGCCGACTCCGGCCTGGCCCAGCAGGTGCGTGAGATCGACGACCAGATCAACCAGATGGAGCGCAACATCGACGAGGAATGCGTGCGCATCCTCGCCCGTCGCCAGCCGGCGGCTTCCGATCTGCGTCTGATCATCAGCATCTCCAAGTCGGTGATCGACCTCGAGCGCATCGGTGACGAATCCACCAAGATCGCCAAGCGCGCCATCCAGCTGTGTGAAGAGGGTGAGTCGCCGCGTGGCTATGTCGAGGTTCGTCATATCGGCGATCAGGTGCGCAAGATGGTGCAGGAGGCGCTGGACGCCTTCGCCCGATTCGATGCGGACCTGGCCCTGTCGGTGGCGCAGTACGACAAGACCGTCGACCGCGAGTACAAGACCGCGTTGCGCGAGCTGGTCACCTACATGATGGAAGATCCGCGTTCGATCTCCCGCGTGCTCAACGTGATCTGGGCGCTGCGCTCGCTGGAGCGCATCGGCGATCATGCGCGCAACATCGCCGAACTGGTGATCTATCTGGTGCGTGGCACCGATGTGCGCCACATCGGCCTGACCCGCATGCGTGAAGAGGTCGAGGGCAAGTCCAACG
>CAMPIF010000438.1 GCA_946886245.1 Ectopseudomonas composti
CCTCTGGCACGTCCCAGGCTCACGCAATTCGTTCGTTTATCGCACACTAAGTCGTTAATCGAATTGAATAGCCCCTCGCTAACTCGCACCATGCGAGCAGCGAATCCTAGCGGCGGCAGTATTGCAGCCGAATTTGGCTGTACCTGAATCGCCTACTAACAATGAATAAGAAAGGACATTTGCGATGCACAAGCTTTCCAAGGCTTTGCTGACGCTGCTTGCCACCAGCGTCATGACCTGGGCCAACGCCGACGAGGCCGAGGTCACCCTCAAGGTTCACCACTTCCTGCCGGCGCACTCGGTGACCCAGGCCGACTTTCTCAAGCCCTGGGCAGAGAAGATCACCGCCGAATCCAATGGTCGAATCCAGTTTCAGTTCTACCCTTCCATGCAGTTGGGCGGCACCCCGCCGCAACTGATCGACCAGGCGCGTGACGGCGTCGCCGACATCGTCTGGACCCTGCCTGGCTACACCAGCGGCCGTTTCCCGCTGGCATCGGCATTCGAGATGCCGTTCATGAGTCGCTCTTCGGAAGCCAGCAGCCAGGCCATGTGGGATTTCCTCGAAGCCCACGGGCAGAAGGAGTTCGCCGACGTGCATCTGCTCGCGACTCACCTGACCGATGGCGCGCTGCTGCACACGGCGAAGAAGCCGGTGCGTAGCCTGGCCGACTTCCGTGGCCTGAAACTGCGCTCGGCCAACCGCATCTCCACCAAGCTGATCTCCATGCTCGGTGCCACCCCGGTGGCCATGCCGGTACCGCAGGTGCCGGAAGCGCTGTCCAAGGGTGTGGTCGACGGCGCCGTGCTGCCCTGGGACGTGGTCCCTGCACTGAAGCTGCAGGAACTGGTCAAGTACCACACCGAAATGGCGCCGGGTCAGCCAGCGTTGATGCACACCGCGCTGGTACTGGCGATGAACCCGGCCAAGTACGCCAGCCTGCCCGATGACCTGCGCAAGATCATCGACGCCAACAGCGGCCGTGAACTCTCACGCCAGGCCGGCCATATCTGGGATACCAACGTGATCGAGACCGGGCACAAGCTGGCGCAATCGCGTGGCAACGAGATCTACGTACTGCCCGCCGAAGAACAGGCCAAGTGGATGGCCATCGGCCGCAAGCTGGACAACGACTGGATCAAGGAAGTCGAGAGCAAAGGCAACGACAACGGTGCTGCGCTGCTGCAAGAAGTGCGCGACCTGATCGAAAGCTACAACGCCAAGCTGCCGCACTGATCGTTAACCCTCGTTGTGTTGGCCGGCACCTGCGGTGCCGGTCTTGCGGAGTCCTCTCATGATCGAAAACCCTGCCTTGCCTGGGCAGCATCAGCGCACGCGCCCGTTCGGCCAGTTGCTCGATGTCCTGGCCCGTTGGCTGGCACTGGCTGGTGGCCTGGTGCTGGTCGCCATCACCCTGCTGTCGGCCTACAGCATCAGCATGCGCAGCCTGTTCGATGCGCCACTGCTCGGTGACGTCGAGCTGGTGCAGATGGGCTGCGGCATTGCCGTGGTGAGTTTCCTGCCGCTGTGCCAGTTGCGTCGCAACAATGTCATCGTCGACGCCTTCACCTTGCGCGCCTCGGCCAACACACGGCGCTATCTCGACACGCTCGGCTGCCTGCTGATGGCCGCCTGTGCAGCGCTGCTGGCCTGGCGCTCGATAATCGGCACCCTGGATACTTACCGCAACGGTGAAGAGTCGATCATCATGGGCATTCCGATGTGGTGGTCGATGACGCCCTTCGCGCCTTCTTTCGCTCTGCTCGCCGTCGTTTCCCTGTACACCGCCTGGCTCGACCTGCGCGGTGAGGGAGGCCAACAATGAGCAGCGTCGCATTGGGCGGACTCTTCCTCGCCTTCCTCCTGGTTCTGCTGGCCATCCGCATTCCAATCGCCATCGCCATGCTGCTGACCGGTATTGGCGGCTACGTCTCGATCAGCGGTTGGGACCCCTTGCTCAACTACCTGAAGACGGTGGCCTACGCCCGCTACACCGTGTACGACCTGTCGGTGATCCCGCTGTTTCTGCTGATGGGGCAGTTCGCCTCGCGTGGCGGCCTGGCTACGGGCCTGTTCCGGGCCGCAGCCGCCATGGTCGGACACTGGCGCGGTGGCCTGGCGATCTCCGCCATCGGTTCCTGCGCAGCCTTCGGCGCGGTCTGTGGCTCATCGGTGGCAACCGCCGCGACCATGGGCCAGGTGGCCCTGCCGGAGCTGCGTCGCTACAAGTACTCCAATTCGCTGGCAGTGGGTTGCCTGGCGGCCGGCGGCACCCTGGGCATTCTCATCCCGCCCTCGGTGGTGCTGGTGATCTACGCCATTCTCGCCCAGCAGAACATCTCCACGCTGTTCATGGCCGCCTTCGTGCCGGGCATTCTCGCCGTCATCGGCTACATGATCGCCATCGCCATCTATGTGCGCCTGTTCCCGGACTCCGGGCCAGCGCAGGAGCGCTCGAGCTGGAAACAGCGACTGCAGGCGCAGCAGGGTGTGTGGCCGGTACTGCTGATTTTCCTGGTGGTGCTCGGGGGTATCTACGGCGGCTGGTTCACCCCTACCGAAGCTGCAGCCATCGGCACCGTGGGCACGGGGTTCTTCGCCTTCACCCTGGGCAAGATGCGACTGGCCGAACTCAAGGAGGTGCTGCTGGGCACCGGCGTGACCACGGCCATGATCTTCATGATCCTGCTCGGCGCCGATGTGATGAATGCCTTCCTGGCCATCTCGCAGTTGCCCAACTTCATCGCCGAAACCATCAGCGGCGCAGGTCTGCCGCCCTTCCTGGTGCTGGCCGGCATTCTCGTCCTGTACCTGATCCTCGGCTGCGTGATGGACACCATGTCGATGATCCTGCTGACCATCCCGATCTTCTTCCCGGTGATCATGGGGCTGGACTTCTATGGACTGGACCAGACCGAGAAGGCCATCTGGTTCGGCATCCTGGCCCTGATGGTGGTGGAAATCGGCATGGTCACCCCGCCACTGGGCATGAACGTGTACGTGATTGCCGGCATGGCGCGCGATATCCCCATGAGTGAAGCCTTCAGAGGCATCGTGCCGTTCCTGATCTCGGACATCGTGCGCGTGATCATCCTCGTGCTCTTCCCATCGATCACCCTGTGCCTGGTGCGCTGGCTGAACTGAGGACTCGCGATGCATTCAGACGAACGCCGCTGAACCCCGAATAACTGCCACCACTCTCCCCGATGTAGAAGCGTATCCGCCGCTGCGGAGGGGAGCTTTCAACCTTGAAAAAGGAAACGATAACAATGAAAAAAACCCTTTACCTCGCTCCCAGTGCAATCGCCGTTGCAGTCATGGCCTCCAGCCTCTCGGTCGGCGTTCAGGCCGCCGGCTTCGTCGAAGACGCCAAGGTCACCCTCGGCCTGCGCAACTACTACTTCAACCGTAACTACCTGAACGGCACCGATCCGCTGATCCGCGGTGAGCGCCAGGGCCAGGCCGAAGGCTGGACGCAGAGCTTCATCCTCGATGCTCGCTCCGGTTTCACTCAGGGCACCGTCGGTTTCGGTCTCGATGTGCTCGGCCTGTACAGCATCAAGCTGGATGGCAACCGTGGCGCGGCCAACACCCAACTGATGCCGATCCACGATGATGGCCAGGCCGCCGACCAGTTCGGCCGCACCGCCGTGGCCGCCAAGGCCAAGCTCTCCAAGACCGAACTGAAGGTCGGCGAATGGTTCGCCGTGCTGCCGATCCTGCGCGCCGACGACGGTCGTTCGCTGCCGCAAACCTTCCAGGGCGCCCAGCTGACTTCCAACGAGATCGATGGCCTGACCCTGTACGGCGGCCAGTTCTGGAAGAACAGCCAGCGCAACGATGCCAGCCGTGAAGACATGTCGTTCGGTGGCGTGAAGGGCGACGACTTCAACTTCGGCGGTGGTGAGTACCGTTTCAATGGCAACAACACCATGGTCGGCGTCTGGCATGCCCGCCTGGAAGACGTCTACCAGCAAAGCTACGTGCAGTTGACCCACAGCCAACCGGTCGGTGACTGGGTACTGGGTGCCAACCTCGGCTATGTCACCGGCAAGGAAGAAGGCGCGGCCAAGGCCGGCGACCTGGACAACAAGGTCTATCAAGGCGCGTTCACGGCCAAGACCGGCAACAACACCT
>CAMPIF010000439.1 GCA_946886245.1 Ectopseudomonas composti
CGCCCCATTCCATCAGTTCGGCCAGGATGGTGAGGATGCCCGGGCGGACGCGGTGGCGCAGTTCGACCTCGCCGGCTTTATTGCGCCGCTCAGCGGTGGCCTGGTCACGGTCCTTTTGGGTCTGAGCCATAGGGCACTCCAGGTTCTATGCCGTATTCCTTGCAGAGCTTGTACGTGTGTGAGTACGACAGCTCTGCCGCTGCGGCGAGTTCGTGCATGGTCGGGTTTGCGCCGGCCAGGCGCTTGAGGCGACCTGATGCGTTCTCGCGAGAGGGTGCGAACTCCAGGCCGTAGTCATCGCGCAACCGGGTGAGGACGCTACGACTGATACCGAGCTCCCTGGCTGCCTCATTGACGCGCAGGTGGGTGAAGGCGCGGGCCTTCTCGAGCAGCTCTGGTGTGCGTGACTCGCTGGCCGGCTGGTGGCAGCGCTTTGGCGGGATGAACTTCTCGCGCGCCTGCTGAATTGCGTAGCGGCGAGGGTGCTTTACCGGGTCCAACTCTGCGGCGCAGCCAAGGGCGGCCTGTTGTTCTGCGTGGCTGCTGTAGTGCGGGTTCTGGAGCATGCTGGCGCCCTCACTGTTGCAGGTGCAGGCCACGCTCAAGGTGGCTGGCCAACCAGCGCGCCTCGCGCATGGTGCGACGGAAGCCGAGCACCTTGCCGGTGTCGACGTCTACGACGCGGATCATGGCGTTGCCGCTGCATACCAGGTGGGTGGCGCGCGGTGCTGGCGCTGGCTGGCGGCGGCGAGCCTGGGCGGCCATGCGGGCCTGGCTGGTTTGGCGCATGGCGTCGATGAGCTCGGCGATAGCCTCGCGGGCTTTGGTGATTGCGTTCATGGTGGGCACCTGTGTTGGATGCGGGGTAGGGGATGGCCTCTCTGTCGCCCGCGGCGAGGCCCGCCGCTTGCAGGGCTGCCGGCATTCACCGGCCACCTGGCTACCGCTTTATTCACCAGTGCGCGCTTTGATCCGGGCGGTGGCACGCCTGATCTGCCAGTTGAGATGGACCGGCGCTAACGCATGGGCATACCGAAGCGGCACGGGCACCACCCAGGCATACGCCCAAGAGCAGAAGAACCAGGTCAACGACAAGATCCTGGTGCCGGTGCCATTTGCCACCTATGCACTGGCAAAGATCGCCGCTCAGATTGGCTCGAAACTGGAGACCGTAGGAAAGACAGTCAGCCGCCGGCATCCGGAGATCGACCCACGCATTCTGGAAACCCTGGAGCGGGAGATAGCCATGGCCCGCAACATCACCGCGCAGTTCGGTGACGACCTACCAGGAATCCTCGATGAGTACCTTGCAACCATGGATCACTGATCTCGGCAAGGCGGTCAGGCTTGGCCTGCAGGGGATGTACAAGGAACCGCCGCTGACGGCGGTGGAGTGGGCAGACAAGCATTTCTACATGTCGTCCGAGTCCTCATACAACGAGGGCAAGTGGACGACAGACCCGTTTCAGGTCGCGATCCTGAACGCGATGGGCAACGACCTGATCGCGGTCGTCAACTTCGTGAAGTCTGCGCGGATCGGCTACACCAAGCTGCTGCTGGCCAACATCGGCTACAAGGTTCAGCACAAGCGCCGCAACGTGATGATGTGGTCGCCGACCGACCCTGACGCCGAGGACATCAGCAAAAGCCACGTCAACGGCTTGATCCGCGACGTGCCGGTGGTGCGCGAGCTGGCCCCCTGGTTTGGCCGCAAGCACAGCGACAACACCCTCGATCAGAAGGTGTTCGCCAACCGCAAAACTCTGTGGGTGCGCGGCGGCAAGGCCTCGCGCAACTACCGCGAGAAGTCGGCCGATGAGGTCATCTACGATGAACTGTCGAACTTCGACGCCGACGTCGAAGGTGAACAACGGTGCGCCGTTCCTGAACCTGCATAACCAATGGGAGCTTGACGCCGTCATTGGCGTTGTCGAGCGCGCCTGGATTGAAGGCGGTGAGGGCCGCGCCCTGATCCGCTTCAGCAATCGCGAGGAGGTAGAGCCGATCTTCCGTGATATCCGCGACGGCATCCTGCGCAACATCAGCGTGGGCTACATCGTGCACCGCTATGTACTCGTCGAAGACGGCGAGGACATGACGCCCATCTATCGGGCAGTTGACTGGGAGCCTACCGAGCTTTCGGTCGTGCCGGTCGGCTTTGACGATGGCGGCAAGTTCCGCATCGCTGACGACAAAGGCGAATACAAAGGCCCCCGTTACTCCACCATTTTCGAAACCCGTCAGGCCGCTGAGCCTGTCGTGCAACCGGCCGCCGTGGCCACCACCCAAGAGGAACAAGTGATGACCGATGAAGAGAAGCGCGCGGCCGAGGATCAAATCCGCCGTGAGTCCCTGGAGGCTGAGCGCAAGCGCGGCCTGACCATTCGCCAAATGGCCAAGAAGGTAGGCCTGCCGGAAGAGTTCGCCGATGATCTGGTCGAGCGCGGTGTTTCCGTCGCCGATGCCAGCGCCGCGATGATCGACAAGCTGGCCGAGGGCCAGAATTCCGATCAGCCGGAAACCCGCAACAGCCAGCCCACCGTCACCAGCAACGTCGACCAGTCGGTGGTGCTGGCCAAGCGAGGCGGCATGCTCAATGCGCTGCTGCACCGCTGCGACCCGAGCGTGAAACTCGAGGAAAGCGCACGCGAGTTCCGTGGCATGCGTCTGATCGACATGGCCCGCGAGAGCGTGGAAATGGTCGGTGGCACCGTGCGCGGCATGACTCCGCAGGAAGTGGCCCGCGCTGCACTGGGCTGCGACCGCCAGGCCTTCCGCGCCGCTGGCATGCACACCACCAGCGACTTCCCGCTGCTGCTGGGCAGCACCGTCAACCGCACCCTGCGCGCCGGTTATGAGTTGGCGCCGCAGACCTGGCGCCCGCTGGGCCGCCAGACGTCTGTGCCGGACTTCCGCGAAGTGACTCGCGTCGCCCTTGGCGACATCACCGCGCTGGAGAAGGTGAACGAGCACGGTGAGTACAAGTACGGCACCTTGGGCGAAGAAGGCGCCCCGATTCGCGTGGTGAAGTACGGCAAGATCATTGCCATCACCTGGGAATCGATCGTCAACGATGACCTGTCCGCGCTGACCCGCATTCCGCAAGCGCTGGGCGCCGCGGCTGCTCAGACCGAGTCGGACGTGGTGTGGGACCTGCTGCTCAGCAACCCGAACTTCGTGGACAACGTGGCAGTGTTCGATGCGGCTCACGGCAACCTGGCGGCCAGCGCTGGCGCAATCAACACCACCACCCTGGCCGCTGCCCGCGCTGCCATGCGCAAGCAGAAGTCCAAGGCTGGTCACTTCCTCAACCTCGGCCCGCAGTACCTGGTCGTCGGTCCGGACAAAGAGCTGGAGGCCTTCCAGTTCACCAGTTCCAACTACGTGCCGGCCAAGAACGCCGACATCAACGACAGCCGCAACACCTCGCTGCAGGTGATCGTCGACGCGCGCATCACCGGCAACCAGTGGTACCTGTACGCCGCCCCGGGCATGGTCGATATCGCCTCTGGCGCCCTGGTGCGTGCCAACAGCCTGATCGGTGTGGCCGCCATCGATGCCGCCATCGGTGAGGAGGTCGAAATCAAGACCACTGGCGTGTTCGACCTGGCCAAGACCAGCGCCCAGGCGTGGGAGGTGGGTCCCGTCGTGGGCCTGGCCGTGGATCGCTGGGTTGGTGCTTGCGGTGGCGGTCGGCGGCGTCCAGCAGGTGCGCGTAGCGGGCCTGCAGGCGGCCCTGGCCAACGAGAGGTCCGCCCACAGCAACTACCGCACCCAAGTAGCTGAGCGCGACCGGCGTGCGGCGATGTTCCTCATTCAGGAAAACCAGCGGCGCCAGGCCGCTACGGAGAAAGCAGATGCAGAAGCCAAGAAACAACTGGCTGCAGCGCGTGGCGATGCTGAGCGTGCTGGGAGTGCTCTTGAGCGGCTCAAGTTGCGCCTCGCAGCCGCTGAGCAGCGCAGTCGTGACGCCGGCAATTCCATCACTGCCCAGCTCGGCCAGGCAGCCGAAGACGCCGCCAGAGTGCGAACCGACATGCTCGGCCGGCTCGGAGAGGCTGTTCGACTCTATGCTGACATCGCCGACCAGCGAGGAATAGCGGGGGCTGTGTGCGAGAAATCGTATGACGG